>JANQGL010000127.1 GCA_028277325.1 Magnetospira sp. | reverse complement strand
GCAGGCGCCGGTGTTCGTCGCCTTGCCGTTCGACCCGGCCCTCGCCCGGCCGCTGCTCGACGCCCTGGCGGCGCGGCCCGACGACGGGCGCCGGTTCCTGGTCCGCGACCACCCCCTGAGCCCGCTCCGGTTCGCGGAGACCGACCGCCTCCGGCGCGCCGACGGGGGCCTGCCCGAGCAGGAGAGCGTGTCGGGGGTGATCTATTGCGGCACCACGGTCGGTCTGGAGGCCGCGCTGGCCGGGTTGCCCACCCTGCGCTTCCGCCCCGGGGGATGGGTGGCGGCGGACGTGCTGCCGGACGGCCTCGCGGTGCCGGCCTGTACCGCGGCCGACCTGGCGGCGACCCTCTCCACCCTTTCCCCGCCGCCGCCGTTCGGCGCCGAACGGGTCCAGGGACCGGTCGACCATGCCGCCTGGGCCGAGGCCCTGTCGCCGCGCGCCCCGGCGGCGGCCGCGCCGGTCGAATCGGCCCTGCGCCGCAAGCTGCGCCAACTGCGCGACGACCCGACCCTGCGCCGCTGGCTGGTCCGCCGCGCCCTGCGCCTGGAGCCCCGACCGCCGCCGTTCACGCCGCACCGGCCGCCCTATCTTCCGGATCGCCCCGATCCGCCGACACCGCCCCTGCCGCCGCCGGCCGGGGCCGGGACCGGCGGCCCGCTGCGGGTGGTCCCGCACGGCACCGAAATCACGGCGGTGAGCGCGCGCGACCTGTTCGCCTGGACCGGCGGCGACCTGGAGACCGTTCTGGCCCTGCATCGATTCGCCTTCCTGCCCCTGGGCCAGGTCCCGGCAACGCGGGTGCCGGAGCTGGTCGCCGCCTGGGTCGCGGCGCATGGGAACGCGATGGACGACTGGCCCTGGCATCCCTACACGGTGGCCGAACGGGCCTGCAACTGGCTCGACGCGGCGCCGGCCCTGCCGGGTCTGGGCGAACTGCTGACCCGACACGCCCGGGCGATCCGGGCCCGCCTGGAGTACTTCGGCGACCACCATACCGGCAACCATCTGATCAACAACGGGCGCGGCCTGTATCGGATCGGAATCGAAACGGGCCTCGGGTCGGCGGCGGAGGATGGACTGGCGATCCTTTTGCACGAGGCCGGACGCAGCCTGCTGCCCGGCGGCCTGTTGCGCGAGGGATCGAGCCACTATCATCTGATCGTCTGCCGCTGGTATCTGGACGCCTGGCGGATCGCCCTTCGCCGGAGTCGCCCCGAAGCGGAGTCGCTGGCGGCGATCGCCCGCCGGATGCTGGCCGCCGTCCAGGCGCTGAGGCTGCCCGGCGGAATGCCGCGGGTCGGCGACATCTCGCCCGACCTTCCGCCCGACTTCCTGACCTGCCTGTTCCGCGGCGCGCCGGCCGACGGCTGGCTGGCCATCCTGCCGGACGAGGACCGGCCGGCGATCCTCCGGCTGCGCGACGAGACGCCGCCGGTGCCGCCCGCCGACGGCTGGCTGCGCCGCGACCTCGGCGACTGGTCCGGACTCTGGCACGCGCCGCCGGCCGGATGGTCGACGATGCCGGGCCATGGCCACCAGGACGTCGGCGGTTGCGAGCTTCACTGGCGCGCGCAACCCATGGTCGTCGATCCGGGGCGCGGCGCCTACGGGGAGACCGGCGATGCCGCCCTCTACCGCTCGGCCGCCGTGCACAACACGCTGGTCGTGGACGGCCAGGACCCCTATCCGCCCAACCGGCCCTACTACGACCGTTCGTTCCGATCCCGCATCGGCGGTCCTCCGCCGGATCTGGCGGCCACCGAGGACGGCGTGACCCTGACCCATCACGGCTACGGGCGCCTGCCCGGGGTCGGCGGCGTGACCCGGCGCTGGCGGTTCACCGACGGCGGCCTGCGGATCGACGACCAGGTGGACGGGCGGGGCCGCCACCGCGTCGACCGTCATCTGATCACCCCGTGCCGGGTGCGGCGGGACGGCGCGCGCCTCGTGGTGGAGACCGACCGGGGCCGTCTGCGCCTGTCGGCGGACGACGCGGACCCCGACCTCTCTCCGGTAACGCTCTGGCATGCCTATGGGCAGGGACGACCCGGCACGCGCGTCACCTGGCGCGGCGAGGCGGCCTTGCCGTGGACCGGCCGCCTCCGCCTGATGCCGGAGGACGGCTGAGCCATGTGCGGGCTGGTCGGGGTGTATCGGCCGCGCGGCGCGGCGTCGGTCGCGGCACCGCTGGAGCGCATGCTCGGCTGCGTCGCCCATCGGGGACCGGACGGCCGGGCGATCCACGCGAGCGGCGACGGCCGGTTCGCGGTCGGCTTCGCGCGGCTCGCCATCATCGACCTGGAGACCGGCGATCAGCCGCTGGTGGAACCGGACAGCGGCCGCGTCCTGGCCGGCAACGGGGAGATCTACAATTTCACCGAACTGCGCGCCCGGCACGCCGACTACCCCTTCCGAACCAGGGGCGACATGGAGCCCGTTCTGGCGGCGTATCGACAGGACGGCGCGGCCTGTTTGAACGACCTGCGCGGCATGTTCGGCCTGGCGCTCTACGATCCGGGGCCGCGGCGTCTGCTGCTGGCGCGGGACCGGCTCGGAATCAAGCCCCTGTATTGGGCCGACCTGCCCGGCGGCGGGCTTCTGTTCGGTTCCGAAATAAAACCGCTTCTGGCCAGCGGTGTGCTGGCCCGCGCGGTCGACGAGACGGCGGTGGCGGCCTATCTGGCGCACGGCTACGTGCCGGCCCCGGACACGCTCTATGCGGGCATCCGCAAGCTGCCGCCGGGCCATCGCCTGATCGCCGACCCCGATGGGCGGGTGAGCGTCGAGTGCTACTGGCGGCCGGCACCGGCCGCCGACGGCCCGGCGTCCCCGGAGGACATCCGGGCGCATCTGCTGGAAACGCTGGCCGACTCGGTGCGCCTGCACCTGCGCAGCGACGTGCCGGCCGGCGCCCTGCTGTCGGGCGGCCTGGATTCCGGGCTGCTGGTCGCCTTGGCGGCACGGCAGCTCGACCGGCCGCTGAAGACCTTCACGGTGCGATTCGCCGAGGCGCCGGTGGACGAGTCGCCCCTCGCCGCCCTCGTGGCGGAACGTTACGCGACCGAACATACCGTCTACGACCTGCCAAGCGGCCGTATCCGCGATCACCTGCCGGCCCTGGCCTGGCACGCCGACGACCCCCTGGCCGACGCCGCCCTGCTGCCCAATCACCTGATCGAGCAGGCGGTCGGGCGGTCGCTGCGGGTGGTCCTCAACGGCACCGGCGGCGACGAACTGTTCGCCGGATACGGGCGCTATTTCCAGCCGCCGGTGGAAGCGCGCTATCTGCGGCTGCCGGCCTGGGCGCGTCGCGGGATGGTGGAGCCGCTCCTCGACCGCCTGGCGCCGCAGACCGCCTGGAAACTGCGCCGGGCCGTGCTGTTCGAGGCCGATCCCGGCGCCTACCTGCATGCCCATTCGACCTATTTCCCGCCGCCCCTGTGGGCCGCGCTGGGCGGCCGCCTGACCCGGCCCGGGGCGGCGCAGGCGCGGGTCCTGTCGGGGACCGGCGGCGACCGGCAGACGCGGTCCCTGCTGGCCGATCTGCAGACCTATCTGCCCGAGGACCTGCTGACCCTGCTCGACCGCACCACCATGGCGTCCGGGGTCGAGGGGCGGGTGCCGTTTCTGGACCATCCCTTCGTCGAGGCGGCGCTGGTGGTGCCGCCGGAGGTGCGGACCCCCGGCGGACGCCAGAAGGGCCTGCAGCGGGCGCTCGCCCGCGGCCTGTTGCCCGACGCCGTGCTCGACGCGCCCAAGCGGGGATTCGCGTCGCCGGTCGGGGCCTGGCTGCGAGCCGGGCTGGCGCCACTGGCGCGCCGTCTGCTCATGGCGCCGAAAACCCTGGACAGGGGGTGGTGGTCGGCGATCGCCATCGACCGCCTGCTGGCCGATCCGGAGCGCCACGGACATCGGGTCTATGCCTTGATGATGCTGGAGTTGGCGGTGCGGATGCACGCGGAGGACACGCCGTCGGGCTGTCCGAA
The DNA here is from genome assembly GCA_028277325.1 of Magnetospira sp. Classification (GTDB taxonomy): domain Bacteria; phylum Pseudomonadota; class Alphaproteobacteria; order Rhodospirillales; family Magnetospiraceae; genus JANQGL01. Next base: position 3,533 of record JANQGL010000127.1, on the reverse strand, counting down.
CGTGGACCTGGAGACCTATCTGGATGCCGCCTGACGGCAAGGGAACCGGGGTCGCGGTGGTGATCCCGGCCTATCGGGCGGCGGCCACCATCGGCCGGGCGCTGGCCGGCGTGGCGGCGCAGACCCGGCCGCCCGCCCGGGTGGTGGTGATCGACGACGGCTCCGACGACAACACCTTCGGTGCCGCCGCGGCCTGGACCGATCGCTTCCCGGAGGGCGTCCTGCGGATCGTTCGACAACCCAACCAGGGCGCCGGCGCGGCGCGCAATCGCGGTATCCTGGAGGCCGGCACCGACTGGCTCGGCTTTCTCGACGCCGACGACGAATGGCTGCCGACCAAGCTCGAACGCTCGCTGGCCGTCGCCGAAGCCGACGACCTGGCGATGGTGTCGCACGACCTGCGGCGGGTCGCGCCCGACGGGACGGACCACCGGATCGACTGCCATCGTCATTACGCACATGCAACGCAAGATCCGTTCCCGGCCCTGTTCCTGCGCGGCTTCGTGGCCACGTCGAGCGTGGTGGTGCGCCGCGACGCGGTGGTGGCGGCGGGCGGATTCGATCCATCCCTGGGCGCCGCCCAGGACTACGACCTGTGGCTGACGCTTTACGATCGCCTTGGGTCCCGGTGCCGGGTGATCCCCGAGGTCCTGACCCGCTATCACGTGACCGCCGGGTCGATCACCGCCAACCCCCTGCGGCGCCTGGACTGCGGTCTCCGGGTCCTGGCCTTGCACGGGTCGGCGGTGCGGCGGCGCCTGGGACCCTGGGGAGCGCGGCGGCTGATGACGCTCAAGGGCGCGGTGGTGCACTACGAGGCATTGGCCCGGCTGCGGACGCAGGGCCGCTGGACGGACGCCGCCGGGGTGGCCCTGCGCGGCGGACCCCGCCTGCTGAGGCTCTTGGCCGCGCCGCCCCTGGCGTCGCCGCCGCGGGCCGACCACCTGGCCGGCCATTGGAACCGCACCGAAATATCCACAACGCCCGCGCAATGACGAGGCGGTTCTCGAAGAAGGGGGCGGAAGCCCTGGCCCTGCTTTGGGTCGTCGGCACCACCCTGGCCTATCTGGCGCAGTTTCGCGATCTGCTGGACACCGTGCTCGCGGTGCTCGGCCGATGATCGGTGGGCTGGTGGTCCTGTGGACGGCGGCCGCCTGCCTGGGCGGCGGGGCCCTGGCCTTGGCGGCGTTCGGCCTGTGGCGGGACCTTCCCGCCGGGCCGCGCGTCGCCTATGGCCTGCCGCTCGGCTTCGGATTGCTCGGGATCGCGGTATTCCCGCTCGGGGTGGCCGGGTTGCTGACAGCGTCCGCGATGGCGGCCCTTCTCGCCGCCGGATCGGCCGGGCTTTGGCTGTGGCGGCAACCGGCCCCCGCCGCCAAGGTGGCGCCGGCGGTTCGCGGCCGGGGCGACTGGCCCTGGATCGGACTCGTTTCGTTTCTTCTGCTGACCATCGGAGGCCTGTATCTCCTGGTCGCCGCCCAACCGCCGACCGACGGCGACAGCATGGCCTATCATTTCGCCAACGTCCGCCTGTTCGCGGAGGCCGGCCGGGTGCAGTTCATTCCCCGCGCGGCCGACGGCGCGACTCCGATGACGGTCCAGATGACCTATCTGCCGCCCTACATCCTGGGCGGCGAGCGGGCGATGACCCTGTGGTCGGCGGCGACCCTGGGCGGCCTCGGGATCCAGATCGTCGTGTTCCTGCGCCGCGCGGTGCCGGTGGCCTGGGCGCTGGCCGGGGCGGGGGTCCTGCTGACCCTGCCGGTCACCGTCTATGGCGGGTCGTCCGGGCAGGTGGAAATGAAGAACGCCATGTTCGTTCTCGGGGCCGCCTTCGCGGTCGCCGAGGCGGCGCGCGACGGCGACCGGCGCCATGCCCTGCTGGCCGGACTGCTGGCCGGGCTGTTCGTCGGCTCCAAGTATCTGGGGCTGCAGTTCGCCGCCGCGGCGGGACTGGTGCTGATCCTGCAACGCCGCTGGCTCACCTCGGGCGCCGTTTACGTGTCAGGCGTGATCATCACCGGAATTAGCTGGTATATATGGAATTTCGCCCATACCGGCGATCCCGTGTTCCCGGTGCTGTTCGACCTCCTGGAGCTGCCGGACCATGCATTCTGGACGGCCGACGTCCATGCCAATTTCGAGGAGCGGTTCGCCATCGAGGAGCGCCGGGTGCCGGCTTCGCTCGTCTGGCTGGTCCTGTATCCGTTCAGGGTGGTGTTCGATCCCCTGCCCCTGTTCGAGGCGGGGCGCACCGGGCCGGGACCCGTGTTCGCGCTCCTGCTGCCGTTTGCCTTCCTGGGCCTGGTTCGCTTTCGCAAGGACGCCGCGGTGGGCGATCTGTGGCGCGCGCTGGCGGTCGGCGTGCTGTTCTATGCCCTCTGGTTTCTCATTCCGTCCTCGCAACGGTTCCGCCACATGGCGCCGGTGCTGCCGCTGGTCGGCGTGGTGTTCACCGCCACCGCCTGGCTGTGGTTCGACCGCCTGGGCCGGGTCCGGATCCTGGTCCTGGCCGCGGCCGTGACCCTGGGCTTTCAGATGGCGATCCAGGGGGGATTCTCGCTGCCCTACCTGCGGCATGCCCTGTCCGGGGAATCCCGCGACGCGTTCCTGGACCGGATGATCCCCGAATACCCGGTCGTGCGCTGGATCAACGGCCACCTGTCGGCCGACGACCGGGGGGCGACGCAGCTGCGCCACGCACTGTATCATCTGCGGGTGCCGTATCTTTACGTTCAACCGGACTTCCAGGCGCTCGTCGACGTGCGCGCGGCGACCGGCGACGTCGATCGGTTCCTGGCCCAGTTGCGGGCCCAGGGCGTGACCCACCTGATCGCCACACCTCACGAACCGGGCCCCGGGTACACGGGCATGGCGGCATCCCTGGTCGCTGACGGAACGGCCGTGGCGGTGGCGGACTTCGACACGCCGGTCATGATCTCGCGCACCCTGGGTCGGAACCCGGAGGCGCCGCCGGCCCGCTATCAGGTTCTGCGGCTGCGCGACCCGGGCGCGCCTCGGCCATGACCGCGCAACCCAGCCTGATGGTCCTGGGGGCCGGCGGACACGCCCGCGCGGTGGCCAACCTGGCCGCGCTGACGCCGGGCCTGCGGCTGGTCGGCGTGGCCGACGAGACCCGGGGCACCCTGGGGGAGCGGATCGGCCCGGCCCGGATCGTCGACACCCTGGACCGGATCGCCCTGTGGGCGGCCGAGGGCATCACCCGGGTCGCCCTGGCATTCGGCGACAACGCGGCGCGGGCCCGCTGGGCGGCGACCGCCGAGGCGCACGGCCTGACCCTGGCGACCCTGATCCATCCGAGCGCGCTGCTCGACGGGGGCGCCACGGTGGGGCCGGGCAGCGTGGTCTGCGCCGGGGCGATCCTGGGCCCGCAGGCGGCGGCGGGACGCGGCGTCATCGTCAACACGGGGGCCATCGTGGAGCACGAAACGCGGCTCGGCGATTTCGCCCAGGTGGCCTCGGGCTGCGTCCTCGCCGGACGGGTGACGGTCGGCGCCGAGGCCCTGGTCGGC
>JANQGL010000098.1 GCA_028277325.1 Magnetospira sp. | reverse complement strand
CGTCCAGCGCCGGATCGAGCCCCGGCAGCACCACGCGGCCGTTCGGCAGCCCGGCGACGCAGGCCAGCAGGTCGGCGGTGGCCGGCACCGAGCCGGTGGAGCCGGCGGCGACCACCCGGCCGGGTGGCGGGGTCCGGGTCCAGGCCTCGGCGAGGGTCTTGAGCAGGTCGTTGCGGCGCGCCGCCGGGTCGAGCGCGCCCTCGGCGGTCAGGACGTCCGGCCAGGCGGCGGTGACGATCTCCAGGAAGCGGAGGGTCTGCTCCCAGTGCGCGGCCAGTTCGCGTCGGGTGACCAGTCCCGGGAGGTCCCGGAAGTCCAGGCGTTCGATCTGCACCGCGTCGATCAGCCGCGCCAGGTCGGCGGCCAGGCGCACCGCATGGTCGGGCGGCATCGTGGCGTCGCGGCCGAGGATCAGCCGGGCCAGCATCATCTGGCGGCGCAGCGGCGCCACCTCCGGCGGCAGGTCGGCCAGCGCCTCCGCCTCGCCGGGCGCCTGCGGCGCGTCGAGGGCGAGGTCGTCGTCCGCCACGTCGCCCAGCGGGCGCATCGGCGGCAGGATCATCGGGGTTCCGCCGGCCGCCCGCAGGAACGCCTCGCGCAGGGTCCGGCAGGCGCGCCGGGTCGGCAGCAGGACCCGCACGTCGGCCAGGGCCGCCGGGTCGTCGGCGCACTCGGCCAGCAGGCCGGCCGCCAGGGCGTCGGCGAACGGCAGGCCGGCGCGGATGTTGAAGATCCCGCCGCCGCCGTTCATCGCCGCCGCGACTTCGGGAATCGCTGGCCCATGAAGGCCTCGGCCTCGGACAGGGCGCGCGGGCTGCCGACGTGGAACCATTCGCCGTCGTGCACCAGGCCGAACGCCCGTCCGGCGCCGGCCGCCCTGTCATAGAGGACGTTGAGGGAGAACGGTCCGTCGGGGACGTCCTCGAACAGCCGCGGATGCAGGATCTGCACCCCCGCGAACAGGAACGGCACCGGCATGTTCTCGGGACGCCGGGTGACGCGGCCGCAGGCGTCGACCATGAAGTCGCCGATCCCCTCGTATCCGAACGCATGGGCGGTGAGGTGGAGCAGCAGCAGCACGTCCATGCCGTCGTCGTCCCACACCGCGCGCAGGCGTTCCAGGGCCGGCGTCGGGCCATTGAGGATCAGGGCGTCGCTGTTGATCACGTAGAACGGCCCGTCGCCGAGCAGCGGCAGGGCGCGGGCCACCCCGCCGCCGGTGTCCAGCAGCCGGTCGCGCTCGTCGGAGATCACGATGCGCGGGCCGGCGCGGCCTTCGAGGTGCTCCTCCATGCGGTCGGCCAGGTAGTGGATATTGACCACCGCGGTCTCCACCTCGGCCTCGGCGAGGCGGTCCAGGGCATGGTCGAGCAGGGTCCGGTCGGCCACCTGGACCAGGGGCTTGGGCAGGCTGAGGGTGATCGGCCGCATGCGGGTCCCGAGCCCCGCCGCCAGAACCATGCCGTGGGTGATCAGGGTTCCGGTTTGGCCTGCGGACATGGCGGGAGACCCCTCAGGTGGTCGGGAACGTGGACGGCGACCCAGGCGGCCACCGGGGCCAGGACCGGATGCGCCAGGGCCTGCGCCAGCATACGCCAGACGCGCGGAATGTGACACAGGTAGCCGGGCTTGCCGTCGCGCCGGCACAGCCGGGTGAAGATGCCGATCACCTTGGCGTGGCGCTGCGCCGCGAGCACGGCGCGGGCGGCGGCGTGCGCATCGCGATCCAGGTCCGGGACGGCGGCCAGGTAGCGATCGACCAGGGACGCGGCGAGCGCCGGGTCGACGTCGCGCCGCGCGTCCTCGACCAGCGACACCAGGTCGTAGGCCGGCGGCCCGGCCCGGGCGTCCTGGAAGTCGAGCAGGCCGCAGGCGGCGATCCCCGGCCGGCCGT
>JANQGL010000037.1 GCA_028277325.1 Magnetospira sp. | reverse complement strand
GGCAGCGAGGTCGGGGTCCTGCGGATCGACGGGGGGATGGAGGCCGCGTTGGCCCTGGCCGGCGGTTCGACCAGCGATTGGGTCTATGAAGGCACCGAGTACCTCTACGACCAGGGCGAATACTACAACATCTATCGGGCCGACGTCGCCAATGCGACCAGCCAGTTCGCCACCACCGTGGTCGGTTTCTCGTCCCAGTACGGCACGGTCGGGAACGACTGGGCGGCGGTTGACGCCCTCGGCGCTCCCGACACCTTCGAATACGGCGACATTTCCTCCAGCTGGGCGCCGGAGGCCGAGGACGAGACGCTGGAGTACATCACGCTCGGGTTCGACACGCCGGTCTACTCGACCGGCGCCACGATCCGCGAGAACGACGGCAACGGCTACGTCTATCAGGTCGACGCCATCGACGAGTTCGGCGGCGCCCATACCGTCTGGACCGGAACCGACACCAGCGTTCCCGGCGCGCCGGTGGATTTCACCGTCACCTGGCCCGAGACATCGTTCCTGACCACGGCGCTCAAGATCTACGTCGATACGAACACGCATATATACGAGTGGGAGGAACTGGACAGCCTGGCGCTGCACTCGGCTTCGAGCGTGCCCGGCTCCAACGCCCAGATGACCATGCTGGTCGACGTGGACGTGGACCAGTCGGCGCTCTACCCGGTCGTCACGCCGTCCGCGCCGGCCTCGGTCGCGGAAGGCGACATGGCCGGCGAGAACACCATCACGATCGATTTCACCCTCAGCGTTCCGGCGTTCGACGAGATCACCCTGTCGTGGACGGCCGGCGGCGACACCTCGGCGCTGTCCGGCGCCACCTCCGGCACCCTGACCATCCAGGCCGGCGCCAGCACCGGCAGCGTGACCCTCGACGTGGCCGGCGACGAGGTGTTCGAGGCCGACGCCACGCTCGATTTCTCGTTCGCCGTCGACGGCGGCATGGCGACCCTCGCCGCGACCTCCCAGACGGTCACCGTCACCAACGACGACGACAACATCCTGACCGGCGGGGCCGGCGCCGACATGCTGACCGGCGGGGACGGCGACGACACGATCTACGGCCTGGGCGGCAACGACCACATCGACGGCGGCTATGGCAACGACTACGTGGAGGCCGGCCCGGGGAACGACTACTTCCACGGCAGCTACGGCGACGACACCGCCTACGGCGGCGCCGGAAACGACAGTTTCCTGGGCGGGTACGGCCAGGACAGCCTGTTCGGCGGCAGCGGCGACGACACCCTGAGCGGTCAGGGCGGCGACGACGTCATCGACGGCGGCGACGGGTTCGACACCGCCGTGTTCGACCAGGGCGACCGGTCCGACTATACCGTGGCCTACGACCCGGATACCGACACCTACACGGTGACCGACGACGTCGGCAGTCGCGGCACCGACGTCGTCACCGGCGTGGAGCAGTCCCGGTTCGGGCTCCAGAACATCCTGGCCGAAAACCTGGGCCTGCTCATCGAGGGCGATGGCGCGATCGAGGGGAGCGGCGGCGACGACACCCTGATCGGCGGCGCTGGCGAAGACGTCCTGAGCGGATACGGCGGCAGCGACACCCTGACCGGCGGGGCCGGCGACGACGTGCTGATCGGCGGCGACGACACGGCTGGCTCGGCACCGGTGGAAACCAAGATCCAGGGGTCGGACGGCGTCAATCTGGTCCAGGGCAGCGTCAGCAACATCGGCGACCGGTTCGGCGGCTACGGCGATCCGGAGGCGATCGCGGCGAGCGGCAACCGGTTCATCGTCGGGGCGCGGTTCGACGACGTGGGCACCGACATCGACGCCGGCCAGGCCTTCATCTACGCCTACGACGGCGGCCAGTGGGTGCTGGAAGCGGCCCTGACCGCGCCCAGTCTGAGCACCACCAACGTGCACAACGACTTCGGCAGCGCGGTGGCGATCGACGGCGACTGGGCGGTGGTCGGCGAGGAGCAGCACGGCGCCTACTACAACGATCAGTGGTACGGCACCCAGCGCGAGGGCGCGGCGCACGTCTACGAGCACAGCGACGGCACCTGGGATTACGTGACCACGTTGCGCGCCTCGTCACCGGAATCGCCGGCCTTCGAGGACATCTTCGGCAGCGCGGTGGCGATCGACGCCGACGCCGCGCCGGGCGGCCTGCCGCGCGTGGTGGTCGGGGCCGGCGGCGACGGCACCGGCTTCTGGTTCGGACAGGCCTACGTCTATGACTTCGACGGCTTCGACTGGAACCAGAGCATCCTCTCCAATCCGAGCGTCTCGTCGAACGACTACTTCGGCGGGACCGCGGCCCTCGACGGCGACACCGTCGTGATCAGCAACTACGCCAATCACAACGGCCCGGGCGAAGCCTACGCGTTCGAGTATTCGGGCGGCACCTGGAGCAACGTGGAGAACCTGCACGATCTGCTGCCGCCCGGCGAGCGGTCGGCCAGCGACGAGTTCGGTGACGGTCTGGCCATCGAGGGCGACCTGCTGGCGGTCAGTTCGCGCGACGCGACGGTCGGCGGCGCGGTCTTTGTCTTCGAGCGGGTGAGCGGCGCCTGGCAGTACAGCGACAAGCTGACCGCCGACGACACCGACGCCGGCGATCAGTTCGGCTACGACGTGTCGATCTCGGACGGCGTGATCGCGGTGACGGCGCCCGGCAACGACAACGCGGCGACCGATGGCGGCACCGTCTACCTGTTCGAGAACCAGGACGGCGCCTGGACCGAGATCGACCGGATCGAGCGGTCGGTTCCCGATGGCTCGGACGCCTATGGCCATAGCGTGGCCTACACCGGCGACCGGCTGATCGTCAGCGCCGGCCTGGAGGACGGCCAGCAGGGCGCGGTTCTGGCCTACGACCTGAATCCGACGACCGGCGACACCCTGGACGGCGGCGCCGGGAACGACACCCTGATCGGCGGCACGGGCGACGATGTCCTCGACGGCGGGGCCGGGAACGACACGCTGGACGGCGGCGAGGGAACCGACACCGCGGTCTATGCCGGCACCATGGACGGCTACGCGTTCGGCACCGGATCGGTGATCGTCGAGGACGTGGACCTCGGCAACGGCGACGCCGGCCACGACGTCCTCACCGGCGTCGAGACCCTGTCGTTCGCCGACGGCGACCTGACGGTGACGGAAGGCGGCGAGTTCCAGGCCTCCCAGGCCACCACCGACCTCGCCAATCCCAAAACGGTGCAGCTGGCCGACGGCAACGTCCTGATCACTTGGCTCACCTGGCCGGACATCGACAACGTGACGATGCGCGGGCGGATTCTCGATACCGGCGGAAATCCGGTGACCGGCGAACTCGACCTCGGAGACCCCGGCGCCCACAGCTCGGGCGAGTACTACCACACCATCGCGGCCAACTCGAACGGCGGTTTCATGGTCGTCGCCGCGGTCGGCGGCGCGCAGAACGACGCCGGCAGCCAGAACATCCAGTGGACAGCCTATGACGCCACGGGCGCGACGGTGCCAGACATGTCCGGGCAGGCCAACGTGGCCAGCGGCGGGGCCTCGGCGCCCATCGCGCCTCACGTGACGTATCTGTCCGACGGCGGATTCGTGGTCACCTGGTACGACTGGTGGGGCGGCCCGACCGATCCCGACTACCACGGCGTCTACGCGCGCCGCTTCGCGGCCGACGGCACGCCTGAGACCGGCGACGTGCTGGTCAACACCACCACCTATGACACACAGGTCAGTCCCGACGTGGTGCAGCTCGCCGACGGCAACCTGGCGTTCACCTACGTCTCCGACGACGACGGCAACAACACCCAGGGCGGCGGCTACCAGACCGACTACAATGTTTACGTGAAGATCGTCGCGCCGGACTTCACGGCCGACGGGTTCGGCCACATCGCCGCCGGTTCGGTGATCCAGGACGAGTTCCAGGTCAACGTCACGGCGGTCGCCGGGAACCAGAAGCTGCCCTGGCTGACGCCGCTGGCCGGCGGCGGCTACGTGGTCGCCTGGCAGGACGACGGCGCCCACGACGGCGACGGCGTGGGTCAGTTCTTCCAGGTCTACGACTGGAACGGCACCACCTCCCGGTACGAGCCGGTGGCCATGTCCGACGGGCAGGTCAACCAGGGAACGGCCGGCAACCAGTCGAACCTGGCCATTGCCGCGCTGGCCGACGGCGGCTTCGTCGCGGTGTGGACCTCGGCCCATGCCGACGGCATGACCAACCGGGTCTATGCCCGGGTGTTCGAGGCCGACGGCACCGCGCGCACCGGCGAGATCACGATCGAGTCCGCGGGCTCGGCGTCGCAGAACGATCCGGGGGTGACGGCGCTGGCCGACGGCGGCTTCCTGGTCGCCTACGAGGGCGACAGCGGTCCCGGCGCGCAGATCCATGCCCAACGGTTCACGGCCGACGGCGCCGCGATGGAGGACCTCGCCGTTGCCGGGTCCGGCGGCGACGACACCCTCAACGGCCTCGACGGCAATCAGGTGTTCGAGGGCGGAGCCGGCGACGACGTCATCGACGGCGGCGACGGCGACGGCGACGTGGCGGTGTTCTCGGGCGAGCGGGCCGACTATGCCGTGTCCACCGCCGACAGCGTCACCTACGCGGTCGTCGGTCCGGACGGCACCGACAGCGTGACCAACGTGGAGATCCTGCGGTTCGACGACGGCGACTACGCGATCGACAGCGTCGGCCTGACGATTTCGGGCATCGGCCTGGTCACCGGCACCGAAGGCCCGGACAGCCTGTCGGGCAACGTGACCAACGACACCCTGGTCGGACTCGGCGGCGACGATCACTTGAGCGGCGGCGCCGGTGGCGACACCCTGCAAGGCGGAGACGGCGACGATATCCTGCTCGGCGGCATCGGAAACGATCAACTGGAAGGCGGCGCCGGGGCCGATACGCTGGATGGCGGTAACGGCGACGACGCCATGTACGCCGGCGACGGTGACGACGTGTTTTCGGCCACCACCAGCCTGACGTCCGGCGACCTGTTCGACGGCGGGGCCGGCACCGACACCCTGCGCAACGACACCGGCGGCGACCTGACGATGGTCGGGTTCACGGCGACCAACCTGGAGGCCATCGACGGC
>JANQGL010000416.1 GCA_028277325.1 Magnetospira sp. | reverse complement strand
CGACCATGGGGTCCCCGTTGCGGTATCGCCCGCCGTCAGACGAAGAGGAAATCGTCCGCGTGGAGGTCGGCGACCTGTACACCCAGCAGTGTAACGCTGTCGTTGGCATCGAGCGCGATCACCGCGTCGTCACCGATCTGGGTGGAGGCCGCCTGCAGCGCCGCCAGCCCCGCGAAGCCGAAGGCCGCCACGTCCAGCACATCGTCCGACCCGGCCCCGGCCTGGAAGTCGACCACCGTGTCATCGCCGTCGCCGTTGTTGAAGACGAAGACGTCGTCGCCGAGGGCGCCTGTCATCCGGTCATCGCCGGCATTGCCGGTGATGGTGTCGTCGCCCTGGGCCGCCACGATGATGTCGGCATCGGCCGTGCCGGCGAGGGTGTCGGCGTTCGCGGTGCCGAGGATGTCGACGGAGCCGGTGAAGTTGCCGCCGAAGACGACGAAGCTCGCGCCGGAGTCGAAGCCATGCGGGTCATCACCGTCGGCCCCGACCAAGAGGTCATCGAAGCCATCGCCATTCACATCGCCCGCGCTGCTCACCGAGCGGCCGGCCCAGTCGCCCGGCGAGGCACCGCGTATCGCAAAGCCTCCGATCCCGGCCTCCACTTGGGACAGTTCCACCACCGTCCCGTCCGTCTTGCCGAAGACCACGAACGAAGCGCCGTTCGAATCATCATATGCTGCGCCAACGATCAGATCGGCTAGACCGTCGCCATTGACATCGCCTGCACCGCTTACGGCGCCGCCAGACTGGTCATTGGCCGCGACACCGTTGATGACGAAGCCTCCAATCCCCGCTTCGACTTGCGAAAGTTCCACTACTGATCCGGTTGTCTTGCCGAAGATGACAAATGATGCACCCGAGTTCGTTCCATTCGGATCGTCGCCTGGCGCGCCGACGATCAGGTCGTCGAGGCCGTCGCCGTTCACATCTCCCGCACCGCTCACGGAGCGACCGGAAGTGTCGATGGACGAGACACCGTTGATCACGAAGCCCCCTGTCCCGGCCTCGACGTCACTGAGCTGTATCGCCGTCCCGTCCGCCTTGCCGAACACGACAAGTGATGCACCCGAGTTCGTTCCATTCGGATCGTCGCCTGGCGCGCCGACGATCAGGTCGTCGAGACCGTCGCCATTCACGTCTCCCGCGCCGCTCACCGAAGAGCCGGAAAGGTCGGCAGTGGCGAGTGTTCCTCCGGATACACCATTGATCACGAAGCCACTGGGATCGCCATCCTGCTCCAATGCGGATAGCTCGATCGGTGTCCCGTCCGCCTTGCCAAAGACGACAAATGATGCCCCAGCGCCAAAGCCATTCGGGCTGTCGTGCTTGGCGCCGACGATCAAGTCGCCAAGGCCGTCCCCGTTGACGTCGCCGGCGCCGCTGACGGAGAAGCCGGAATAGTCGTTCGGCGAGACGCCGTTGATCACGAAGCCGCCCGTGCCGAGCTCAATGTCGCTGAGCGCGACCGCCGTACCGTCCGCCTTGCCGAATACGACAAACGAAGCGCCGGACTGCGAACCGTTGGGGTCGTCGAAGACTGCGCCGACGAACAGGTCATCGAGGCCGTCCCCGTTGACATCTCCGGCACCGCTCACGGACTGGCCGGCCCTGTCGCCTGCAGAGACACCGTTCATCACAAATCCACCGATGCCTTGCTCAACGTCGCTGAGTTCTACCGCCGCACCATCCGCCTTTCCGAACACCAAGAAGGCAGCGCCCACCTGAGCCCCATTCGGACCACCGAGACCAGGCCGCAGAAATGCACCCACGACAACGTCGCCGAGACCGTCGCCGTTGACATCGCCGGCGTCGCTTACCGAGCGGCCGGAGTTGTCGCCCAAGGCAATGCCATTGATGACGAACCCCCGCGGGTCGGCATCCTGTTCGACCTCGGAGAGTTCAAATGACAGCGGGCCATCATTCGCTCCGGTGATGGTGATTGACACGAACTGCACCGTGCCGTCAGCTGAGTGCACCGCGAAGCTGTCGTTCAGCACATCGCCGTCGTTCAGCGCGTCGACCGTCGCGTTGGCGTTGTCCAGCGTGTAGGTCCACACGCCTGCGGCCGTTACAGCGTAGGTTCCATAGCCGCCATCACTTGCCATCCCCGCGGCGATCGCCTGGAAGGCGTCGTCGGGGTTGTCGACGTCCGTGGCTGTCAGCGTGCCGGTGGCGGTGTTCGGCACCGCATCTTCGGTCACGCCGCCGGAAACGTCGCCGCCGATGACCGCAGCGTCATTGCTGCCGGTAATGGTGAAGATCACCTGCTGCATCGCCGTGCCGCCCTGCCCATCGTCAACGGTGATGTCGTAGATCTGGGAGAGCGTCTGCCTCTCGGCCAGGTCGTCGAGATCGGCATCCTGCACCTCGAAGGTCCAGGTGACCGCGCCGGCGCCATCGCCTGTGGCGGCATCGGTGATCGCGGCATTCAGCGTGCCGCGGGCCGGCACGGCGCCGTTGATGGAGTCGATCGCCGAGACCAGGGCGACGGTGACCATGTGGGCGTCGGCCAAGTCTGCATCGGTGAACGCGATCGTCTCGGTGTCGGACAGAAGGGTGGCGTTCTCGCCGGGCGCGCCGTCGACGAGCTCTGCCGCGCCGCCGGCGCCGTCCGCCAAGCCGATCGCCGGGCCGTCATTCGTGCCGGTGACCGTGACGG
>JANQGL010000409.1 GCA_028277325.1 Magnetospira sp. | reverse complement strand
ACCATCAGCAGCCCGAAATGGAACCCGCCCAGGCACAGCGCGGCCAGCGAAAGGCGCCCGAGCGGCGAGCGCGGCAGGCGCATCAGGAACGGACCGAGCAGGATCACGGTGAGGCCGAACCGCAGGAACAGCATGGTCAGCGGCGGAATCTGCTCGACCGCGATCTTGGCGGCGCTGAAGTTGGCGCCCCAGATGAGCACCACCGCCGCCAGGGCGAGTGTGTCGCGCCAGGGCATTCGGTGACCTAACTCCTGCTGCGTCAAAAAATAACGATTTATTCGAGATGTTGTTTGGAGAATGAAGATTCCCACTTGATGGAGATGGCTGTCAATGGATCTTCCGGGTCGGCTTCGGCGAACTCCGAAGACGACTGCGATCCGCTCCGACCACGACCAAGCCGTCGAACCCCTCGCCACTGCACTCAAATCCCAGAGAGTCGTGTCGTGTGGATTCAAGGCGTGAATCTCCGCTACAGCGGATCGCGTTTTATCGGAGCCATCGCAGGGCTCCGATCAAAGGGCAGCTCGAAAAACCGTCATGCCCGCGAAAGCGGGCATCCAGAATACATTGAAAAAACTGGATTCCCGCCTGCGCGGGAATGACGAGCGAATGGTTTTTTCGAGGGTCCCTAAACGCGTGACTCCGCTGTACACCCTTGTCGACGCGCGGACTCACGCGTTCAAATGGATCGCCAATGCGATTCCAATTGAACGCGATCTGCGCTAAAGTGTCCTGGCGATCCGGAACCCGAGGTTGATGTACCGGTAGTCTGGCGTGCCCCTGTAGCGGTACGCGGAGCGCAGGTACCTCGGAGCGCCGTTCCAGGACCCGCCGCGCAGGACACGCTGTCTGCAACCCCCGGTCGTCCAGGCGCCGCCGTCGGGCGGCGCGACGGAGTGGCCGTCATGCCAGCAGTCCGCGACCCATTCCCGCACGTTGCCATGCATGTCGCACAGGCCGAACGGATTGGCCGGAAACGCCCCCACCTCCGTCGTCCGTCCTCGGTCCAGGCCTTTCCTGCCCGGACCGTACACATGGTTTCCGTCGTAGTTGGCCCGGTCGGTGGAAATGGTGGCGCCGGTCGAGAACGGCGTCGTGGTCCCGGCCCGGCAGGCGTATTCCCATTCCGCCTCGCTCGGCAGGCGGCAGGGCTGCCCGGTTTCCGAGGACAGCCACGTCAGATAGGCTTGGGCGTCGTTCCAGCTCACGTCGATCACCGGGCGTCGGCCCCGGCCCCACCCTTGATCGCCCGGCAGGTCACGTCCGGCCGCCTCGGCGAAGCGGTCGTAGTCCCCGAAGGTCACCGCGAACCGCCCCAGGGCGAACGGCCGTTCGAACGTCACCTCGTGCCGCGGTCCCTCGTCTTCATCTCGATCGGCCTCGTCCTCCGGCGACCCTATCACGAACCGCCCGGGCGGGATGACGACCATCCGCGGCCCCGGGGATCCGTCGCGCAGCCGGTCGCAAAACACGGTGCCGGGCACCGGGTCGACCTCGTCGAAGAACGGCACCGCGCCGAAGTCGCGGGGTTGGGGGTCGACGCGGTCGCCGGCCTCATCGGGACTCGGTGGACCATCGGATGCCCGTATGGCGTCGGAAGGCGGCCCTACCTCGGGAAGCTTCGGCCCCAGGTCTTTCCGTTTGACGAATTTCCCGAGCCAGGCGCGGAACTGGTTCAGGAACCGCGCCGTGTCGTCAATGAACGCCAACGCTTTCAGTCGGCTGGGACCGTCGATCTGCTTGACGTCCGACGCCAGGGCATGGAAAATCCCCGCCAGTTCGGTCAGCCGTTTGTGGAAGAACGCCGACCAGTTCAGGTCGACCAGCCAGTTCCCCAATTCCTTGGCCAGGGCGTTCAGGTCCAGTTTGATGTTCTCCAGAATCCGCATATCGAGCTTGACGTCCACGTTGACCAGCGCCCCCTTGACCTTGGGGATGTCACGGATCAGGCGGTCGATCCGGTCGACCATCGGATCGAGGGTTTCGGCCTCGCCGGCCCGCGTCACCGGCGGCACGTCGGTCTGCGGCCGCGCCGCCTTGCGTTCGCCCTCCTCGAAGGCCAGCAGCACGGCGCCCAGGTTGGCGGCCGCGGTGTCCAGGTCGCTCAGATAGAGGTTGACCGGCGGCGCCTCGCCGTCCAGCGGGTCGTGCGCCTCCGGATCGGGCATCCGGTCCCTGAGGCCATGCAGCCGCTCGTGGCCGCGCAGGAACACCGGCAGGGTGGCGAGGTCCGGCGGCGCCTGGCAGAGGTCCTGGCACAGCTCCGCGATCTCGTGCAGCGGGGCCTCGGAGTCGAAGTAGTTGCCGGCCCGCCCGCTACGCTCGGCCAGGGCCTCGCAGGACTCCCGGAAGCGTTCCCACCTCGGCCGCGCCTGCGGCGGCATGGCGAACATCGGGTCGTCCGGGCGGGTCGGGTCGTCGTCGGGCATGGGAGTCCCACGGCGTGCGGAGTCGAACGCTTCTCCCGGATTATTCCAGGCGGCGCGGATCGGGGCAAGGCAGAAGTGCGCGATCGGCGCGGCGGCTCAGGTCAGCCGGGCGCGCAGGTCGTCCAGCGAGTCCAGGCCGCCGAGGTCGCCGATCGCGGCCAGGGCCGGGGCGCCGGTGAACACCCGGCGGGCCGCCGCCGCCACGCTGTCCGGAGTGACCGCCTCCACCTTTCCGACGATCTCCGCCGACGGCAGCGGCCGCCCGAACACCAGCAGCTGCCGGGCCAGCTGCTCGCAGCGCGAGCTGGTGCTCTCCAGGGTCATCAGGACGCCGGCCTTGATCTGCGCCACCGCGCGCGCCACCTCCTCGGCCGTCACCGAGTCGCGCACCGCGACGATCTCGTCGTGGATCACCGGCATCAGGGCCGCCACCTCGTCGGCGCCGGTGCCGGCGTAGATGCCGAACAGGCCGCCGTCGACGTAGTTGGAGGCGAAGCTGTAGATGCTGTAGACGAGGCCGCGGTTCTCCCGCGCCTCCTGGAACAGGCGCGACGACATGCCGCCGCCGAGCAGCGCCGACAGCACCGCCACGTCGTAGTAGGCCGGATCGCCGTAGGGCACCCCGTCGAATCCGAGCACCAGATGCACCTGCTCCAGGTCGCGCGCCATCCGCCGCTCGCCGCCCACGTAGCGGGCCGGCTGCACCGCCGCCGCCGCGTGGCCGGGCAGGGAATCGAAGGCCCGTGCCACCAGGTCGACCAGCGCCGCGTGGTCCACGTTGCCGGCCGCCGAGACGACCAGACGCGGCGCGCAGTAGTTGCCGTGCATGTAGTCGAGCAGCAGGTCGCGCTCCAGGCGGCCGATGCGCTCCGCGGTGCCGAGCACCGGACGACCCAGCGGCTGATCCGGGAACGCCGTCTCCTGGAACAGGTCGAACACGATATCGTCGGGGGTGTCGAAGGCCTGGTGGATCTCCTGCAGCACCACCGCCCGCTCGCGCTCCAACTCCTCGGCGTCGAGCATGGAGTGCTGCAGGATGTCGGCCAGGATGTCGACCGCGAGGCCCAGGTCCTCCTTCAGCACCTTGGCGTAATAGGCGGTGTTCTCGCGCGAGGTGTAGGCGTTCATGGAGCCGCCCACCGCCTCGATCTCCTCGGCGATCTGGCGCGCCCCGCGCCGCCGCGTGCCCTTGAAGGCCATGTGCTCCAGCAGGTGCGAGGCGCCGTGCACCTCCGGCGCCTCGTGGCGGGTGCCGACGTCCACCCAGACCCCGATCGAGGCGGTCTCCACCCAGGGCATGTGGTCGGAGACGATCCGCATGCCGTCGGGCAGGGTGGTGACCCGGGGCACGCTCACGCCGCGCTCCGCAGGGCGAGGACGTCGTTCACGTAGGCCTTCACCCCGGCCAGGTCGTTGTCCAGCACCTTGTAGCGCTCCTCGCGCGCGTACAGGTCGGCCATCCGCTCCGGCAGCTCCGGCCGCACCCCGGCCGCCGCCACCACCGCGTCGGGGAACTTGGCCGGATGCGCGGTCGCCATGGCCACCGCGGGCACCGCGCGGTCGGACCGCCGATGCACCGCCGCCTCGACGCCGATCACCGAATGCGGGTCGAGCAGGTCGCCGGTGGCGCGATGCCAGCGCCCGATGGCCTCCGAGGTCTCGGCGTCGTTCAGCCGATGGGCGGCGAACAGATCCCGCAGCGCCCGCCAGCGCGCCGCGCCGAGCTCCAGCCGGCCGGTCTCGCGGAACCCGGCCATCGCCGCCGCCAGGGCCGCCCCGTCGCGGTCGAACAGATCGAACAGCAGGCGCTCGAAGTTGGAGGAGACCTGGATGTCCATGCTCGGGCTGAGGGTCGGCACCACGACACCGGTTTCCATCACCCCCCGCTCCAGGGTCCGGGTCAGGATGTCGTTGGCGTTCGAGCCGATGACCAACCGGCGGACCGGCAGTCCCATGCAGCGCGCCGCATAGGCCGCGAAGACGTTGCCGAAGTTGCCGGTCGGCACCGCGAAGGACACCTCCCGGTCCGGCGCGCCGAGGCGGACCGCCGCCGCCACGTAGTAGGCGATCTGCGGCATGATGCGCGCCCAGTTGATGGAATTCACCGCCGACAGCCGGTGCGAATCGCGGAACGCCATGTCGTTGAACATCCCCTTGACCGCGTCCTGGCAGTCGTCGAAATGGCCGCCCAGGGCGATGCAATGGATGTTCGGCGCGTCCACCGTGGTCATCTGCCTGCGCTGCACCTCCGACACCCGGCCCCGCGGGAACAGGATGAAGCACTCGATCGCGTCGCGGTCGCGGCAGGCCTCGATGGCCGCCGACCCGGTGTCGCCGGACGTCGCCCCGACGATGGTCACCCGCTCGCCGCGCGCGGTCAGCACGTGGTCGAACAGGCGCCCCAGGACCTGCATGGCGATGTCCTTGAAGGCCAGGGTCGGGCCGTGGAACAGCTCCATCAGCCACAGCCCGTCGCCGAGCCGGCGCAGCGGCGCCACCTCCGGATGCCCGAACCCGGCATAGGCGTCGGCGACCATGTCGGCGAACACGGCCTCGGGGACGGTGCTCTCCACGTAGGGCAGCATGACCCGGGTCGCCAGCTCCGGATAGGACAGCCCCCGCAACGACCGCCAGTCGTCCGGCGTGAACCGCGGCCAGGTTTCGGGCACGTAGAGCCCCCCGTCGCGCGCCAGGCCGGCCAGCAGAACGTCGTCGAATGCCAGGCGGGGCGCCCCGCCCCGGGTGCTGATGTAATCCACCGCTGCCTCGTTCCGGGCGCAATGCACTTCCTGCCGGTCCCGGGTGGCCGCACGCCCGACCGCCGACCCCCGGGAGGCCGCTACCGTAATACGCGGCGCGACTCCGGGCAAGCGGCGACCAATTCCGCCAGGCCTTCGCCGTCGCGCGCGACGGCGAAGGACTCTCCCGCCGGACGCAGAGGCCCGGTGATGGCCCGGGCGATGTCGCGCTGGCAGCCGATGGCGTCGATGGACGCCGTCCGCCCCTTCAGGGACAGGAGTTCGAGCGGTTTGGGGATGGCGACGATCCCGTTGGAGTTGCCATCGACGGCCAACTGGCCCAAAACCAAGCTCCGGTCCGCCGCCCAGGCATTGACCAGGTGCAGCGGCGATCGCTCCGACGTCCGGTCATGGGACCGGCGCAGCGTCTTGCCGTCGATCGCCGCCACCCCCTCGCAGGTCTCGGCGAACCGCTTCACGTATTTTACAAACCACGCATGAAACCGCTCCGGGTCGAGCAGCCGAAAACCCCGCGAAACCGCGTCATGGCTCGGCACACCGTTCTCAAGTTTGGGAAATTGTCCAAGAAATCCGCTATCCGTAGGATCTTAAGACAATGCCTCCTGGCAAGCCTTGTTTCTCAAATGCGATTCCCCTGTACATGACCCTGGAAACCCCGGCCCGACTGGGCCACAATGACGACACTCCGGCGGCCATCGCCGCGGAATGAGCCGGCAGCCTCAACCGGCAAAGAGCGACGCAAAACAGCCGCTCTTACACCACGTCAGGGGACACGGCCCGCGCCATGACACCCGTTGCCCACACCCTGTCCCGCCGCGACCGATCGCCGACGATCCTGCGCGACGGCTTCCGGGTCTTTTTCCCGCTGACCGCGCTGCATGCCATCGTCGCGCTGGCGGTCTGGCTGGCCGTGCTGGCCGGAACGGTCGCGCCGAGCCTGGCGTTCGATCCGCTCACCTGGCACATCCACGAAATGCTGTTCGGGACCCTGGGCGCGGCGGTGGCCGGGTTCCTTCTGACCGCGGTGCCCAACTGGACCGGTGTCGCGAGCCCCTATGGCCTGCGCCTGGCGGGTCTGGCGGCGGTGTGGCTGGCCGGACGTGTCGCGGCGACCCTCGGCGGCGACTGGCCCTGGTGGGGGGTGGCCGGGCTCGACATGGCGTTTCCGATCCTCATCGCCGGACTCGTGTCGCGCTCGGTCGAGCGGGCCGACAACCGCCGCAACCGTCCGGTGGTCGGCCTGCTCATCGCCTACGGGGCCGCCAACCTGCTGTTCCACCTGGGTCTGCCGGAGGCCGGCATGCGGCTGGGCCTGATCAGCATCGTGTTCCTGGTCGCCCTGATCGGCGGCCGGGTGGTGCCGGCGTTCACCGGCAACTGGCTGCTGCGCACCGGGCGCGCCGAGGCGCCGCGGCCGTTCGGCGACCCCGACAGGGCGGCCA
>JANQGL010000355.1 GCA_028277325.1 Magnetospira sp. | reverse complement strand
CCCCGGGCCGCCCCCGCCTTGCCGGCCCGTGCCCGGCGGCGCCCCGCCTGCGCCCCCGCCAGCGGGTCGATCGCCGCCGGATCGAGGCGGCCGGCCTGCAACAGGGCGTCGAACAGGGCCGCCAGTTCGGCGTGCCGCGCGTCGCGCCCGGCCACGTAGGCATGGCCCGGGGTCCCGTCGTCGAGCCGCACCACGCAACGGGTCAGGGTCATCTCGCCGAGGTTGAACCGCTGCCCGACGCCGCCGGCCCGTCCGCGCACCATCGCCAGGCCGGTTTCCGGACCGCGCGCCCGGGCATAGGCCGGGGCCGGGTCGAGGGTTCGCCACAGCGCGTCCAGTTCGTCGCGCGGTGCCCGCGCGAGCACGCCCATCCACCGGCGCCGCGCCGGATCGGAAGGGGGGCTCGCCCGGGAGGTCTGTGCGACCGTCATCGATCATCCCTAAATTTGTCTAGACAACCTGTCTTCGCAAGGTTTATATGATCCCTGCCACCCTTGGCAAGGCTCGAATTCGTGACAATGCGGTGACGTTGGGGAGGCGACGCCCGATGGTCGGTCTCGACGACCTGAAAGTGGAACGCGGCGCCGGTCGGTCCGTCTGGCGGCAGATCGAGGGTGGCCTGCGGGCGCGCATCCTGGACGGCAGTTTCGGACCCGGCGACCGCCTGCCGACCGAACAGGCCCTGGCGGCGCGTTTCGGGGTCAACCGCCATACCGTGCGACGGGCGGTGGCGGCCCTGGTCGAACAGGGTCTGCTGCGGGTCGAGCAGGGCCGCGGCACCTTCGTCCAGGAGCATGTGCTGGACTATCCGATCGGCCGCCGCACCCGCTTCACGGAGGCGGTGGCGCGGGTCAACAGGTCGCGCGGCCGGCGCATCCTGGACAGTGGCGAGACGAAGGCGGACGAGACCCATGCCCGGGCGCTCGGGCTGGCGGTCGGACATCCCCTGGTCCATCTGCGCTCGGTGATCGAGGTCGACGAGCGGCCGATCGGCCTCGGGGAGACCTACCTCAGCCAGCGGCGGTTTCCCGACCTGTTGAGTTATGCGATCGAGACCCGCTCGATCACCGCCGCCCTCGCCCGCTGCGGGATCGAAGACTATTTCCGGAAGTCGACCCGGGTCACCACCCGCATGCCGAGCCGCGACGAGGCCGGCCTGCTGGCCCAGCCGCCGACCCGGCCGCTCCTGGTCAGCGAGTCGATCGACGTCGACGAGGCGGGCAAGCCGATCACTTTCGGGATCACCCTGTGGGCCGGCGACCGGGTGCAGTTCGTGTTCGAGACCTAGGGGTCTGATCGTGACGCTTGGTTCCCAAGCGTTACGTGAATCGGACCACCAGATCAATCGCTTGGTGGATCGACCGAGCAAACGCTCGGGTCCCAAGCGTTTGATCCGATCCACTAGCCTGTCGGTGTCGATCAAGCCGGGGGCGCCTGCCGGACTCCGGTGGGGGCGCCAATCGCCCGCGGTTCTAATGGGTCGCGCAAGTCCTGCCTGCGAAAACCGTCCCGGCTCTCTTGACGTTCGCGCTAATCCGTCCAAAGCGCGACCCTTCCGGCGACCAGCACCCCGCGCACCGAGGGCAGCGCGGGATCGGAATCGTCCACCACCACCACGTCGGCCCGCCGGCCGGGCGCCAGGACGCCCCGGTCGTCCAGCCCGACCGCCGCCGCCGGGCCGCCGGAGACCAGGTGCCAGGCGGCCGGCAGGTCGGCCTGGCCGCCGGTGACCAGCAGGAACACCGCCTGCAACAGCGAGGGATAGTAGTAGTCGGAGGTCAGCACCGAGCAATAGCCGCCGGCCACCGCGTCGGCGG
>JANQGL010000356.1 GCA_028277325.1 Magnetospira sp. | reverse complement strand
GCAGTTCCGGCTGCGCGACTGGGGCGTGTCCCGGCAGCGCTACTGGGGATGCCCGATTCCGGTGATCCATTGCGACGCCTGCGGCATCGTGCCGGTTCCGGAGGACCGGCTTCCGGTGCGCCTGCCGGACGACGTGACCTTCGACACACCGGGCAATCCGCTGGAGCACCACCCCACCTGGAAGCACGTGGACTGCCCGTCCTGCAACCGGCCGGCGCGCCGCGAGACCGATACCTTCGACACCTTCATGGAGTCGTCCTGGTACTTCGTCCGCTATGCCGATCCACACAATACGGAACGTGGATTCGATCGCGAAACGGCGGCCTACTGGATGCCGGTCGATCAGTACATCGGCGGCATCGAACACGCGGTTCTCCACCTCCTGTATTCGCGCTTTTTCACGCGCGCATTGAGAAAATGCGGATACCTCGCTCTGGATGAACCGTTTTCCGGCCTGCTCACCCAGGGCATGATCTGCCACGAAACCTACCGCGACGGGTCGGGCGCCTGGCTGTTCCCGACCGAGGTCGTGGCGGCCGACGACGGCGGATGGGTCAGCGCGAAAACCGGCGCCCCGGTGACCGTGGGCCGGTCCGAGAAGATGTCGAAGTCGAAACGCAACGTGGTCGATCCGGAAACGATCATCGGGACCTTCGGGGCCGACACCGCGCGGCTGTTCATGCTGTCGGACAGCCCGCCGGACCGCGACCTGGACTGGACCGACGCCGGGATCGAGGGCGCCTGGCGCTACGTCAACCGCCTGTGGCGGCTGATCGGGGACGCGGCGCCGTCCTTGCCGCCGGCCGACACCGCGATGCCGGCCGCCGCCGCCGAGGCGCCGTTGCGTCGCGACACCCACCGCTGTATCGCGGCGGTCACCGACGACCTGGAAAAATTCCACTTCAACAAGGCGGTGGCGCGGGTCCGCGAGTTCACCAACCGGATCGGCGAGGCGGTCGCGGACCGCCCGGCCGACCCCTGGGTGCTGCGCGAGGCCCTGGAGACCCTGGTCGTCCTGGTCGGCCCGATGATGCCGCATCTGGGCGAGGAGCTGTGGCGGAGGCTGGGCCACGAGACCCTGCTCGCCGACCGGGCCTGGCCGGCGTTCGACCCGGCCCTGGTCACCGAGGAGACGGTCACCGTCGCGGTGCAGGTCAACGGCAAGCTGCGCGGCAAGATCGCCCTGCCGCGCGACTGCGACCAGGCGACCGCCGAGGAGCGGGCCCTCGCCGTCGACAACGTGCAGCGGGCGATGGACGGCAGGCCGCCGCGCAAGGTGGTGGTGGTGCCGAATCGGATCGTCAATGTGGTGGTCTAGCGCGCGATCGCTCAAGACGGAGTCACCCGCCGGGCTCCGCTTTGAGCGTGAATCGCCCGCGATTCCAAAGAGTCGCGCAAATCCCGTCTGCGAAAACCGACCCGGTTTTCTCGGAATTTGCGCCAGGGGCCTGGCGCTGGGCGTCGTCGCCGCCCTGATGGCCGGCTGCGGATTCCGGCCGCTCTATGGCGACCGGATCGGGGCCGGGGTGACCGCCGAAATGACCCGCATCTCGATCGACGTGATCGAGGACCGCCTGGGCCAGCAGGTGCGCAACGAATTGTCGACGCGCCTCAACCCGCGCGGCCGGCCGGACCGTCCGCTCTATCGCCTCGGGGTGACGCTGAACGAGAGCACCGTCTACAAGGCGCTCCGGGAGGACCAGACGGCGACCCGCGCCAACGTGCGGATCAACGCGGACTACGTGCTGTGGCGGGCCGGCACCACGGAGGTCGTGACCGGCGGCTCGGTGTTCGCGATTTCCAGCTACAACGTGGTCTCGTCCGATTTCGCCACCGAAATGGCCGACCGCAACGCGCGCGGCGAGGCGGCGCGGCTGCTGGCGGAGAACATCACCACCGAACTGGCGATCCACTTC
>JANQGL010000156.1 GCA_028277325.1 Magnetospira sp. | reverse complement strand
CGGTTCGGCAGGCGCGGCGCGGGTCCGCCCGGCCACGACACGATCGAGGCCGGCGAGGCGCCGGTGATCATCTTCGGGTTCGGCCGATTCGGGCAGGTGATCGGTCGCCTGCTCGACGCGGCGGGGATCGAGACCACCGTTCTCGACAACGATCCCGACCACATCGAGGTGCTGCGCCGGTTCGGCCACAAGGTGTTCTACGGCGACGCCTCGCGGCTCGACCTGATCGAGGCGGCGGGGGCGGCGCAGGCGCGGCTGTTCATCATCGCGATCGACGACGACCGCAAGACCGCCGAGGTGGCGCGTCTGCTGCGCGAGCGGTTCCCCGAGACCACCATCCTGGCCCGCGCCCGCAACCGCAGCCACGCGTTCGAACTGATGAACATCGGGGTCGACGCGTTCCGCCGCGAGACCTTCGATTCGTCGCTCGCCCTGGGCCGCCAGGCGCTGGTCGAACTGGGCCTGCATCCGACCGAGGCGCGGCGCACCGCACTGGCCTTCGCCGACCACGACGAGGAGTTCCTGCTCGAGGCCTACGCCCTGCACGGGGACGAGCAATCCCTGATCTCGCTGGCCCGTCAGTCGCGGACCGACCTCGAAAACCTGTTGCGCAACGAGCGCCGCGACCGGGCGGCGGTGGACGAGTCCGAGTGGGGCAATTAGGGCCTGTTGACGTTCGGTTCCCGAAGGGGTTGCCTTGTTCCGCCAAATTCGATTCAAGGCTGAAAACATGGAGGATCGCCTTGAATCGAAATGTCTTGAGCAATGATCAGTGGCCGCGTGCGCTCCCTTGCTTCGAGGGAAGCCGGGGGACCCGGGCCGCACGGGCGAGAATACCCGGCTTTTCCCGGAAGGGGTCTTGTGGATCGCGCGAACCGGAGCGCCGCGGCGCGATCTCCCCCCACGGTCCGGCGCCTGGAACACGGTCTATAAGCGCTTTCGCAGGCTTGCGAAGAAGGGCATTTCTGAAGGTATTTTTAACAGGTTACACGGCGACCCCGACTTTGGGTGCGTGATCGTCGACGGCACCGTCGTCCGCGTCCACCGGCATGGCGCCGGCGCAAAAGGGGGACGCAAAATCAGGCCATCGGACGCTCGCGGGGCGGCCTGACGACCAAAATCGCCGCCCTCGTCGATGCTCTGGGCAACCTGGTGCGCTTCATCCTGCTGGCTGCTCTCGGGCCGCCTAAAGTGACCCGGAAGTTACTTACGGAAAAAGCCGCCCGAAAGCAGCTTTTTAAGTCACTGTTTCCAGTGAAGGATTTGGAGCGGGCGATGAGATTCGAACTCACGACTTCAACCTTGGCAAGGTTGCGCTCTACCCCTGAGCTACGCCCGCGTGGGGATCGTCGTCCGACGAGGCGCGCATCTTACCCAAAGCGCGACCCATTGCAAGCCCGAAAAGCGGCCGCCGCCGGGGATGCCGCATCGAGGTCGGACAAAATGGCCCCGCGGTCTTGCGGGGCGCGGCGCGACCGGCCATCTTCTGCACAACATCGACCTTTTCCAGCCGACAGGGAATGACCATGGAACTCTTGCTCAATGGCGCCGGCGGCGCGGCGGGTGGCGCGACGGGCGACCTGATCAAGGACTCCGACACCGCCACCTTCATGCAGGACGTGATCGAGGCCTCGCGCCAGGGGCCGGTGCTGGTCGACTTCTGGGCCACCTGGTGCGGCCCCTGCAAGACCCTGACGCCGATCCTCGAGAAGGTGGTCCGCCAGATGGGCGGCGCGGTGCGTCTGGTGAAGGTGGACATCGACCGCAACCAGGACCTGGCGGCGCAGCTGCGCATCCAGTCGGTGCCCACCGTGTACGCCTTCCTCAACGGGCAGCCGGTCGACGCCTTCCAGGGCGCGCTGCCGGAAAGCCAGGTGCGCGCCTTCGTCGACCGCCTGACCGGCGGCGCCCAGTCGCCGGTCGACCTCGCGATGGAGGAGGCGGCGGCGGCCCTGGAGGCCGGCGACGCGCAGACCGCCGGCGCCATCTACAACCAGGTCCTCGGCCAGGACCCGGAGAACCGGACCGCCCTCGGCGGCCTGATCCGCGCCCTGATCGCGGCCGGCGAGCTGGACGGCGCGCAGCGGATGGTCGACGGGCTGTCGGACAAGCTGAAGATGACCCCGGAGATCGAGGCCGCCCGCTCGGCGCTCGACCTGGCGCGCCTGGGCGGCGGCGACGTGGCGGCGCTCACCGCCCGCCTGGAGGCCGATCCGGACGACCTGCGGGCCCGCTACGACCTCGCCAACGCGCTCTACGCCCACAACCGGGCCGGCGACGCCGTCGAGCACCTGCTGGACCTGGTGCGCCGCGACCGGGGATGGGACGACGACGCGGCCCGCAGGCAGTTGATCAAGATCTTCGAAGCGCTCGGCCACGCCCACCCGGTCACGGTGGCGGCGCGGCGGCGCCTGTCCACCCTCCTGTTCTCCTGACCGGGCGCCGCCGCGATGCCGGAATCGCCGTTCGCCGTTCCGTTCGAGAACCTGCCGCGCGCCCTGCCGCTGTTTCCGCTCGGCGGGGCGCTGCTGCTGCCGGGGGCCGAACTGCCCCTCAACGTGTTCGAGCCGCGCTACCTGTCGATGGTGCTCGACACCTTGGGCGGCAGCCGCATGATCGGCGTCCTGCAGCCGCGCGGGGCGCAGGAGGACCCGGTGGGGGACCGGACGCCGCTGCGCGGCGTCGGCTGCGCCGGCCGCGTCTCGGCGTTCCAGGAGACCCAGGACGGCCGCCTGCTGATCACCCTGACCGGGGTCTGCCGGTTCACCCTCGGGGTCGACCACACCACCCCGGGCGGCTACCGGGTCGCCCATGTCGGCTACGATCCCTACCGGGCCGACCTGGCCGAGGACCGCGGCCGCGTCGACCGCGCGGCGATGCTGAAGGCCCTGCGCGCCTACGGGGACGCCAACGGCATGCGGATCGAATGGGAGTCCCTGGAAGGCGTCTCCGACACCATCCTGGTCAACCAGCTGGCCATGGGGCTGCCGTTCTCGCCGGACGACAAGCAGGCCCTGCTGGAGGCGCGCGATCTCACCGGGCGCGGCACCCTGCTCAACGCGCTGCTCGACATGGCGGCCCTGCAGACCGATAAATCGTCGCCCGGTCCCGGCACCCGGCATTGATTCGCCCCGGGGCGCGCCCCACATAGCAAGGACACCGACATGGCCGAACGCACCGTCGATCCGAAACTGCTCGAAATCCTGGTCTGCCCGCTTACCAAAGGCCCGTTGCGCTACGACGCGGAGCGCCAGGAGCTGATCAGCGACAAGGCGCGGCTCGCCTATCCGATCCGCGACGGCATTCCGATCATGCTGGTCGACGAGGCGCGTTCGCTGGAGGAGGACGGCGCATGAGTCAGCAGTTCGGACCCCAACACCGGCCGACCGAAATCCGCGTCAAGCGGGAAGAGAAGATGCTTGAGGTCGATTTCGACGACGGCAGGCGCTTCCGGCTGCCGGCCGAGCTGTTGCGGGTCGAGAGCCCGTCGGCCGAGGTGCAGGGCCACGACCCGAGCCAGAAGACCCTGGTCGCCGGCCGCAGGCACGTCGGGATCATGGACGTGACCCCGGTCGGCAACTACGGCATCACCATCAAGTTCGACGACCTGCACGACACCGGCATCTATTCCTGGGACACGCTCTACGATTTCGGGATGCGCCAGGACGAGATCTGGACCGCCTACCTGCAGGCCCTGGAGAAGGCCGGCAAGAGCCGCGAGGCCTGAGGCGGCGCGAAATTCCTTGACCGCCCGGACCGCCCCGGGCAGGGTCCGGCGTCATGCGGATTTTTCGCCATTTCGAGGATGTGCCGCCGGACATGCGGGGCGGCGCCGTGGCCATCGGCAACTTCGATGGCGTTCACCTGGGCCATCGCGCGGTGATCGGCGAGGCCGGCGTCATCGCGCGCGCCGAGGCCCCGGCCATGCCGTGGGGCGTGCTCACCTTCGAGCCGCATCCGCGCCTGTTCTTCAAGCCGGACCTGCCGCCGTTCCGGCTGACCCCGTTGCGCATCAAGGCGCGCCACGTCGCGGCGCTGGGGGTGGATTTCATGCTGGTCCTGCACTTCGACGCGGCGCTGGCCAAGCTCGACGCGGAGGCCTTCGTGGCCAAGGTGATCGTCGATGCCCTGGGCGCCCGCCACGTGGTGGCCGGCTACGATTTCGTGTTCGGACGCGGCCGGCGCGGCGACTGCCACCTGATCCTCGGCATGGGCGAGGCGTCCGGATTCGGGTTCACCTGCGTCCCCGCGGTGACCGATCCGGAAGGCGGCGGCCCCTATTCGTCGACCCGGGTCCGCGAGCGGCTGGTGGCCGGCGACCCGCGGGGCGCGGCGACCCTGCTCGGGCGGCCGTTCGAGATCGAGGGCCGGGTCGAGCACGGCGACGCGCGCGGCCAGGCCATCGGCTTCCCGACCGCCAACCTGCCGCTCGGCGAATACCAGCGCCCGGCCACCGGCGTCTACGCGGTGCGCGCCGGCATCGACCGGGGCGCCGACACCGATTGGCGGGCCGGAGTCGCCAACCTGGGCCGCCGGCCCACTTTCGGCGGCGAGGACGTGCTCCTGGAAGTGCACCTGTTCGACACCGACGAGGCGCTCTACGGCCGCCACCTGCGGGTGCAGCTCATCGCGTTCCTGCGCCCCGAGCGGCGGTTCGACGGGGTCGACGCCCTGAAGGCGCAGATCCGCGACGACTGCCGGCACGCGCGGCGCGTCCTCGACGGCTTGTCTTGACCCCGTCGCGGGCAGTATAGTCCGCATCCATGAGCCGTGATCGCCGAAACGTTTCGGGCGGGGTGGCGAAACGCCCGCACCGCCCCCTTCGAGGGCCCTTCGGACCTCCCCAGGGCCAGGTGTTTTTTGAAGCCGTATCAACCTCATCCCGAGGTGCGAACGCAGTGAGCCCCGAAGGATGAACCGGAGCCAGGATCGTCATCCGCCGTTTCCCCTTGCGGACTCGCGGCGAATTACGTGACCCGCGCCCTTGGCGGCGCGGCGGCGCGGCGCGGGGAGGCCCCCGACATCCACTCCATCCCGGACCCCGTGTTGATTTTGCGCGAGAGCGAACCGATGAGCGTCGACTACAAGGCCACCGTCTTCCTGCCCAAAACCGATTTCCCGATGCGCGCCGGCCTGGCCAGGAAGGAGCCCGAGATCCTGGCCCGCTGGGATTCGATCCGGCTGTACGAGAAACTGCGCGCCGCCGCCGCCGGCCGCGACAAGTTCATCCTCCACGACGGCCCGCCCTACGCCAACGGCCACCTGCACATCGGCCACGCCCTGAACAAGATCCTCAAGGACGTGATCAACCGCAGCCAGCAGATGCTGGGCCGCGACGCCGCCTACGTCCCCGGCTGGGACTGCCACGGCCTGCCCATCGAATGGAAGATCGAGGAGGCCTATCGCGACGCCGGACGGGACAAGGACGCCGTGCCGCCGGCCGAGTTCCGCAAGGAGTGCCGCGACTTCGCCGCCGGGTGGATCGGCGTGCAGACGGCGGAGTTCCGCCGCCTCGGGGTCGAGGGCGATTTCGCCAACCCCTACACCACCATGTCGTTCGAGGCCGAGGCGACGATCGTCGCCGAGCTGGGCAGGTTCCTGACCAACGGCGGCCTCTACAAGGGCGCCAAGCCGGTGATGTGGTCCTGCGTCGAGAAGACCGCGCTGGCCGAGGCCGAAATCGAGTATCACGACCACGCGTCGACCACCATCCATGTGTGGTTCCCGGTGATCACCCCGTCGGTCCCCGAGCTGGACGGCGCGTCGATCGTCATCTGGACGACCACCCCGTGGACCATCCCCGGCAACCGGGCGGTGGCCTACGGCGAGGGACTTGACTACGCGGTGCTGCGGGTCGGCGAGGTTGCCGAGGGGAGTCTCGCCCGGGCCGGCGAGACGCTCGTCGTCGCCGAAAGCCTCGTCGCCGACGTCTGCCGGGCGGCCGGAATCGCCGCCCACCGGATCGAGCACCGGCTGACGGGCGCCGATCTCGCCGGCACCGTCTGCGCGCATCCGTTCCGCGGCTCCGGCTACGACTTCGACGTCCGCCTGCTGGCCGCCGGATTCGTCGAGGTGGATACCGGCACCGGCTTCGTGCACATCGCGCCGGGCCACGGCCAGGAGGACTGGGAACTGGGCATCGCCAACGGGGTGGCGGTGCCGGAGACGGTGGGTCCGGACGGCGCCTTTTTCGACCACGTGCCGCTGTTCGCCGGGGTGAGGGTGCTGGAGGTCAAGGGGCCGCGCAAGTTCGATTTCCCCGGCAACCGGGCGGTACTGCGCGAACTGGCCAATCACGACCGCCTGCTGGCCAAGGGCAGGCTGGTCCACAGCTACCCCCATTCCTGGCGCTCCAAGGCGCCGCTGATCTTCCGCAACACGCCGCAGTGGTTCATCTCCATGGCCACCAACGGCCTGCGGGACAAGGCCCTGACGGCGGTCGACGAGACCCGTTTCGTCCCCGCCTCGGGCCAGGTTCGGCTGCGCGCGATGATCGAGAGCCGGCCCGACTGGTGCGTGTCGCGGCAGCGCGCCTGGGGGGTGCCGATCGCGGTGTTCGTTTCCAAGGCGACCGGCCAGCCGCTGCGCGATCAGGCGGTGATGGACCGCGTGGTGCAGGCGTTCCGGGAAGACGGGGCGGACGCCTGGTTCACGCGCGACCCGCAGGACTTCCTGGGCAACGAGCATTCGGCCGACGACTTCGAACAGGTCACCGACATTCTGGACGTGTGGTTCGATTCCGGGTCGACCCACGCCTTCGTGCTGGAGAACGACCCGAACCTGACATGGCCGGCCTCGCTCTATCTGGAAGGCTCGGACCAGCATCGCGGCTGGTTCCATTCGTCGCTGCTGGAATCCTGCGGCACCCGGGGCCGGGCGCCCTACGAGGCGGTGCTGACGCATGGCTTCGTGATGGCCGAGGACGGCCAGAAGATGTCGAAGTCGCTGGGCAACGTCGTCAGCCCGCAGGACGTCTGCGACACCCAGGGGGCGGACATCCTGCGCCTCTGGGTGCTGGCCTCGGATTACGCGCAGGACCTGCGGATCGGCCCGGAGATCCTCAAGCAGACGGGCGACATGTACCGCCGCCTGCGCAACACCCTGCGCTACCTGCTCGGCAACCTGGACGGGTTCGCGGAAGGCGAGCGCCTGCCGGTGGCCGAGATGCCGGAGCTGGAGCGCTGGGTCCTGCACCGTCTGTGGGCGCTCGACAAGGACCTGCGGCGGGCCTGCGACGACTTCGAGTTCCATCCCCTGTTCGAGAAGCTGCACGGCTTCTGCGCGGTGGAGCTCTCGGCGTTCTATTTCGACATCCGCAAGGACGGCCTGTACTGCGACGCCCCGGACTCGACGCGGCGCCGCGCCGCGCGCACGGTGCTCGACATCCTGTTCGACACCCTGACCGCCTGGCTGGCGCCGTTCATCTGCTTCACCGCCGAGGAGGCCTGGCTGACCCGCTATCCGAGCGACGACGGCAGCGTCCACCTGCGTCTGTTCCCGGACATCCCGGACGGCTGGCGGGACGACGCCCTGGCCGACAGGTGGCGGCGGGTGCGCGAGCTGCGCCGGGTGGTCACCGGAGCGCTGGAGAAGGCGCGCGCCGCCAAGCGGATCGGCGCCAGCCTCCAGGCGCATCCCAAGGTGTTCGCCACGGCCGAGCACGTGGCGGCGTTGACGGGGGTCGACCTGGCCGAGATCGCCATCACCTCGGCCGCCACCCTCGACGAGGCCCCGGTCCCGGACGGGGCCTATACCGACGGCACCGGGCCCGGGGGCGGCG
>JANQGL010000347.1 GCA_028277325.1 Magnetospira sp. | reverse complement strand
GCGCGTAGCGCCGAGACTGGCGCTGCCCGGACCGCTGTGGTGGCGGTCCGGGCGACTTGGGGGTGGAAGTCCCCTGCGGACCCTGGTGACGGGAACCGCATACGAGGCGCCGAGACCCCGGGCGAGGGGGCCGGAAGACCCGAAGCCCGATGTCACCCGGAGGGTCTGGGCGTAGATGCGGCGGGGATGTGGGACGAAGGTCGCGCGTCTTACCCTGGGAGGCCTGTCGCCTCGCCCCTGATTTCAGGTGTGCACCCGGCGCCGAGAGGCGTCGGCATGGGGCGGCAGAGGCCATAGGAGCCGGTCTGACCCGCCGGCAAAGGCCCGAACATGAAGACCCGGACCGGAGAGTGGAAACGGCCGCGCACCCGCGCCCACAAACGGATCCGGCGCGGACTGGCCCCCGACCGGGCATGGCCGTCGGCCATGAACCGGCGGGGTCCCTGGCGGAACGCCGCGGCCCGCCGCACGAACCAGGCGGTGCCGACGTCCGACGTCCGATCTCTCGGTCTGATCCCGCTTATCGACCACTGGCACCGCTTCCAGCGGTCTGCATGAACCGCCGTGTACCGAACCGTACGCACGGTGGTGTGGGAGGAGGGGAACCGAAAGGTCCCCTCCTCCCCGATCGGGCCGGGGTCGGCGACCCGACGGCCGCGTTGACACGATCCCCTCCAGGGGGATAGGATTACCGGCAAACCGAGGAGGGTTCCCGTCGTCATGTCCGCCGTCCACGCCAGTCACGCCGCGGTGGTCCAGCGCCTGAAACGGGCCGACGGCCACCTGCGCAAGATCGTCGAGATGATCGAGGCCGAGCGGCCCTGCGTCGACGTGGCGCAGCAGCTGGCCGCCGTCGAGGCGGCGATCCACCAGGCCAAGCAGGTGTTCATCCGCGATCACATCGACCACTGCCTGGACGGCGCCGGCGGCGCCGGCACCTCGGACGCGGCCAAGGCGGCGCTGGCCGACCTGAAGGAAATCTCCAAGTATCTTTAGGGGACCGGCCATGGACCTGACCGCCGCGGTCGCGCAGGGAACCGTCCACCCCCTGTTGCTGGCCGCCACGGCACTGCTCCTGGGCGCCCTGCACGGGCTGGAGCCCGGCCACGCCAAGACCATGATGGCGGCCTTCATCATCGCGGTGCGCGGCACCGTCGGGCAGGCGGTGGTGCTCGGCCTGTCGGCCGCGGTGTCGCACACCGTGATCGTCTGGGTGCTGGCGATCCTGGCGCTGCGCTACGGCGAGGCGCTGATCGGCGACCGCATGGAGGCGTGGTTCCTGGTCGCCTCCGGCGGCATCGTGCTGGCGATCGCCGCCTGGATGCTGGCCGGGGCTCGCAAGGCCAACCGGGCCCGTCGCGGTGCGGCGCCGGCCCACGCCCCCCCTGGCGGCCGCGCCCTCTCCGATGCGCATGCCCGGGCCCACGCCCGGGCCATCGGGGCCCGGTTCGCCGACCGGCGCGCCGGCACCCTGCAAACCGTGCTGTTCGGCCTGAGCGGCGGCCTGATCCCCTGTTCGGCGGCGATCGCGGTTCTGCTGCTGTGCCTTCAGGTCGACCGGGTCTGGCTGGGGCTCGGACTGGTCGGGGCGTTCAGCGCCGGTCTCGCCGCGACCCTGGTCGCGGCGGGCGTGGCGGCCGCCCTGGGGCTGCGCCATGTCTCGGTCCGCACCCGGCGGCTCGACCGCGTCCTGGCCGGGGCGCCCTACGTCTCCGCCGCGATCGTCGCCGCCATCGGCGGGATCATGCTCCACGGCGGGAGGCGGCACCTGTGAGGCGGGCGCCCGGTTGCGCCCGCGGCCCGGATCAGTTGCGCACCGTCACCGTCATCGAGGCCTCCGAGATGCGGAGTCCCGGGACCGCCCGGAAGGCCTCCGAAAGGCCGGCGAAGTCGGCCGCCGAAATGGGCTCCAGGTCGCGCGCGCCGAGGCTCGGCGGCAACTTGTCGGCGACCGGCCGGTCGGTCGCGAAGCAGTGGACGGTCTCGATGCCCTCGGGCGGCGACATGGTGAACTTGAACGGCATCCGCGGGCCGGGCAGGCGGTTGACGCGATTGGCCAGGACCTTGTTGCCGCCGGTCATGTAGCGGTTGGGAAAGAACCGGAACGCGGTGCCGTCGGCCTGCCGGTAGTAGCAGTTGAGGTGGGCGTCGCGTTTCACCTCGATCCACAGCTGCATGGTCTCGCCGAGCCGGAACCGCGGGTCGCGCCCCTTCTGGGTGCTGAGTTCGAGCCCGATCGGCCCCACGTCCTCGATCGGCACCGGGGCCGGGGCGACGACCGGATCGGGCGCCGGCGGGGCCAGGAGCGACTTCGGAATGCTGCTCCGGTCGACCCGTCCGGTCCAGCTCACCCGTTCCCCGAGGCCGTTCTGGACCGCCAGGTTGACGTCGACGAACTTTTCGAACAGCCAGTAGATTCCGCTGAGCGTGTAGGTGACCTGGGCGGTCCGGGGATCGGCCTCCGGCGCCGGCCCGGCCGGCGGGGCGGCGGTCGGGTCGGCCTCGGCCGGCGGGGCGGCGGTCGGGTCGGCCTCGGCCGGCGGCTCGACGGCGTCCGGGCCCGCGGTGATCGGGATGCCCCGGGCGCGGACGCTGGCCGGGGTGAAAACCGCGTCGCGCACCTTCAGCTTGAAGTCGACCAGGCTGGCGGCGATCCGGCGCTCGATCTCGGTGGCGAGCACGCTGGCGAAATAGTCGCTGAACGCGGTGACGGCCTTGGTGGGCTCCTCGCGCAGACCGTAGATTTCGAGGGTTTCGATGTCCAGGTTGCGGCTGGTGATGGCCTTCGCCGCCTGGGCGATCGCCGTCGACAGGGGCAGGGTGCGGGCGCGTTCCTCGGCGCCGCCCACGTCGACCGCGAACCGGCGGTGCCGGGTCGAGGCCATGAACGTCCCGTCGTGGATGTTGACGCCCTTGTAGGCCAGCTCGATTCCGTCGGCCACCGGACGCACCTCGCCGATGATCAGGAAGTTGACCGCGGCGTTGCGGGCCAGGGTCTCGGTCGGATTGACGACCTCCTCGAAGGCCTGGATCGCCTGCGTTTCCAGGAGCAGTTTCTTCAGGTGCCGGCGGGTCACGATCCGCATGTAGCCCGGCTTCTTGCGGACCAGGGCGGCGATCAGCTTTTCGTTCCAGGCGGCGGCGGTGGACGGCGGCACCGGCAGGGCTTCCGCCTTGAACGGCCACACGGCGACCGTCACGTCGCCGACCCCGGCCCCGAGCAGCCAGCCCTGCACCAGGCGGTTGTCGCGCATCATGTCAACGGCGACCGCGTTGGCGTCGATGGTCTCGATCAGCTCCCCGGCGAACGCCTCGAACGGGTCCGGCGCGTCCTCGGCGCCCGCCGCGCCGAGCCCCGCGATCAGCGACAGAACCACCGCCGCGGCGGCGGCGCGCCCTGTCAG
The DNA here is from genome assembly GCA_028277325.1 of Magnetospira sp. Taxonomy (GTDB): domain Bacteria; phylum Pseudomonadota; class Alphaproteobacteria; order Rhodospirillales; family Magnetospiraceae; genus JANQGL01. The sequence continues at coordinate 4,301 of JANQGL010000347.1, read as the reverse complement.
TCCCCGTCGTTGCGTCATGGGTCACCCCCCTGGCAATGTGATGGCCGATGGTCCGGTCAATGGACGGCCGGAGCCGCTTCCATGGAGGAAACAACGACCGGCGCCCGATTGCAACGGGGATCGTGACCGGCCGGCCGGGCGCCGCCGCCACGCTTCGGAATCATCGTTTGAAAAACGCGCCCGCCCGGCGAACGCCCGCCCCCGTCCCGTCACCCCCGCGCAGGCGGGGGCCCAGGAAGGTCATGAAAACAGCCGTCCGGACGCGCGGCCTCCATCGCCTGGAGTCCCGCCTGCGCGGGAATGACCATGTTGCGGAAACGCCGCGGCCACCCGTCGCCCGGAGTCCCGCCTGCGCGGGGGTGACGCCCTTGGGGCTGTCGCTTCTTGTCGAGAAATCCGATCGCGAATGGAGCGAAATCCGGCTTCGGCTGAAGCTTTCCGATCAGGTATTTCCCGGCCAGGAGGTAAGCGAAGCACCTGAACACGTCCGCGTTCCATGCGCCCCGCCTTTCACAGGCCACAGTTTCTCGAACCAGAATTCCGGTGGAAATTAGGAGCCAGGATTCGTCGAGAACCGACGCCGAGGCGAGTGCCGGTCGGCCCGGAAACGATCCGTCTCCATCGTCATCGATTATGATTAACGAAATCACGATCACGGAATCCCACGTTTCATACATATCCGCGATGATATGACACGCAAAAATGCGGTCAATGTGGACACCATCCAGTTCATATTCGTGGATTCTGAATGATGCGCCGAGCCCGTTTCTGAGAATCAGGCGAAAGGTTTCAAGCCTGTCGACCAAATTACGATTTCTTTTCGTGTTTTTCGAGGCGCTCAGACTCCGGGCCATTTCCCGGCCCGCGCTCGGTGACCAGAAGATTGCCTTTCCACTGCGCGGAACACACTTTCCCGTCGATCCGGCTTTCATCCTTTGCCCTCCATTCGGGGGGTGATTGCTCAATTAAAATGCGGGGGTGTTTTTGCCTAAGATATAACTGGAATCCGTACCGCCCTAACCGAAAATACAATTTATTTCCGTGTTGCAACTACGTAACACGTGCCGTTTTTGAGGCGGATACTGGTGTGAATATATTTGACACTGACCATCAATATACATATAAAGCTGCCATGATATCAATACGACAAATGAGTGGCGTTTATGTTACAATCAACCCGCGGTGGAAACTCCATGCGCCGCCCTTGCCTGATCGACCCGTCGGACAAGTTGAATTGTTTTTTATCAGAAGGTTAGAGACATGGCGGAAACAGCACCGACCCACAAGGACGAAAAAGAACCGATGGCCCAGTACCAAACGACCCTTGTCATGGATCAGCGCACGGCGGATTCGCTCCGTGAGCTCAAGGAGCAGTTGGGGGCCAGCAACAATTCGCAAGTCATCCGAAAGGCGCTCGCACTGGCCCGGCTCGTCGCCCGCAATGCGAATGCCGACAACGAGTTCGAGTTCATCGGTCCGGACGGCAAACACAAGACCGTCATTCTTGACTAAAATCGGCCCGTGACGGCGTTATAAAGCCGGGATACCCAGCCGGAGCCGCCCCCCCGCCGCGGGTTCCGGGTCTTCTTCGGCGGCGGGGTCGAGCGGGCTATCCGGCGGCGACCATGGCCGCCAGGGTGACGCCGAGGGCGATGCCCATGAACATGCCGGCGGTCACCCGGATCCAGGGCATCGGGTCGCAGGTCCTGGTCATCGTTCCGGTCTCCGCGGTGCTGCCGGCGGGACCGTCCCGCCGTGCCGGTCGACGATGCCGGAACGGCCGGGCGAGCGCTGTGATCGACATCACTTCGATGCCGGTTTTCAGCAAAACGCCTTTCAGACTGCGCCATTCGAACACCCCCCGACGCGGTGTTTTCACTTGTCGCCGAGGGCCGGCCGGGAGAGGATGCGGCGATGTCGCACCGTCTCCTCCCGCTGCTCGGACGGCGCCGTTTCGCGCCCCTGTTCGCGACCCAGTTCCTGGGCGCGTTCAACGACAACCTGTACAAGAACGCCCTGGCGATCCTGGTCGCCTACCGGCTGGCCGAGGCGCAGGAGCTGGACGGGCCGATGCTGGTGACGGCGGCCGGCGGACTGTTCATCCTGCCGTTCTTCCTGTTCTCGGCCACCGCCGGACAACTGGCCGACCGGATGGACAAGGCGCGCCTGATCCGCTTCGTCAAGGCGGCGGAGATCGCCGTCATGGGATGCGGCGCGGCGGCGTTCTGGATCGGCGATCCGGCCCTGCTGCTCGGCGTGCTGTTCCTGATGGGCACCCAGTCGGCGTTCTTCGGGCCGCTGAAATACGGCATCCTGCCCGACCACCTGCGCCCCGACGAGCTGATCGCCGGCAACGGCCTGGTCGAGATGGGCACCTTCCTGGCCATCCTGACCGGCACCATGGCCGGCGCCCTCCTGGTCCTGGCGCCGGGCGGCATCGGCCTGGTGTCGGCGCTGGTCATCGGTCTCGCGGTGGCCGGCTTCCTGGCCGCGCGGGCGATACCGCCGGCCCCGGCGGCCGATCCCGGGCTGGTGGTCTCGTGGAACCTGCCGGCGGAGACCTGGAGACTCCTGCGCGACCTGCGCGCCGAGCCGCCGGTCGGCCTGGCGGTGCTGGGGATCTCCTGGTTCTGGCTGCTCGGCGCGACGTTTCTTGTGCAGTTCCCCAACTACGCGCGCGACCACCTGAACGCCGACGAGAGCGTGGTGACCCTGTTCCTGACCCTGTTCTCGGTCGGGGTGGGAATCGGCTCGCTGCTCTGCAACCGGCTGCTGGCGGGCCGGGTGCGGGTCACCTTCGTGCCCCTGGCGGCGCTGCTGATCACCCTCTGCGCCGGCGACCTCCACTTCGCCACCCCGGCGGTGCCGCCCGGCGGCGCCCCGGCCGACTGGGCGACGTTCGCCGGCGAGGCCGCCAACTGGCGCATCCTGCTCGACCTGACCGGCCTGTCGCTGGCCGGCGGGCTCTACGTCGTGCCTCTCTACGCGGTGATGCAGACCCGCACCGCGGCCCGCCACCGGGCCCGCACGGTGGCCGCCAACAACGTGCTCAACGCCCTGTTCATGACCCTCTCGGCGGCCCTCGCCGGGGTTTTGTTCGGCCACGGGATGACGGTCGTCGAGCTGTTCCTGGGCCTCGCCGCCGCCAACCTGTGGGCGGTCGGCATGGCCGTCGTCCTCGGCCGCATGACGGCCGACGCCCGATGACCCCGCCGCCCGGTCACGCCCGCGCCCTCGCCCTGGCGGTGGGCGGGATCGTTCTGCTCAGCCCCGACGCCCTGCTGATCAAGCTGATCTCGGCCGACCTGTGGACGGTGGTGTTCTACCGCAACCTGTTCCTGCTGCTGTTCGTGGTCGGCCTGATCGGTGTGACGCGGCGGGCTGGCGCGGTGCGCGGGCTGGGGTTGCCCGGACTCGTCGCCGGCCTGCTCTACGCGGCGAGCACACTGTGTTTCGTCGCCTCCATCCGCCACACCACGGCGGCCAACACCCTGGTCGTTCTGGGCGCCATTCCGATGATCGCGGCACTGATGCGCTGGGGCCTGCTCGGCCGTCGGGAGCCGCCGCGCACCTGGTTCGCGGCGATGGTTGTGATGGCGGCCCTGGCCGGCCTGGGAGCGAGCGGGTTCGCGGGCGACCACCTGCTGGGGATCGGCCTGGCCGGCGGCACCGCGCTCTGCATGGCCGGCTACCTGACCCTGCTGGCCGCCAAACCGTCCCTCGACCGGGCGGCGGCGTTGGGCGTCGGCGCCCTGGTGGCGCTGCCGATCGGCGCCGTCCTGGCGCCGGGTCTGGCGGTGACGGCCCCCGACCTGGGCCTGCTGGCGATCCTCGGCTCGGCGGTGGTCGGCGGCTCGTTCGTCGCCTTCGGGATCGCCACCCGGACCCTCAGCGGCGCCGAGGTGGGGCTGGTGATGCTGCTGGAGATGGCGCTCGGGCCGCTGTTCGTGTGGATCGGCCTCGGCGAGGTGCCGGACCGGGCGACGGTGGCGGCCGGGCTGGTCATCGCCGCCACCGTGGCGGTGCATTCCTGGCTCGGCCTGGGTCGGGTCAGATCTCGCCGTTCTTCTTCATCTTCCTGAGACGCCTGAGGATCATGCCCCGCTTGAGGGCGGAGATGCGGTCGACGAACAGGGTGCCGTCCAGGTGGTCCATCTCGTGCTGGATGCACACCGCCAGCATGCCGTCGGCGTCCAGTTCCCGGGTCTCCCCGGTCTCGTCCTGATAGCGCAGGGTGACCGTCTTCGGGCGGGTCACCTCGGCCCACTGGTCGGGCAGCGACAGGCAGCCCTCCTCGCGGG
>JANQGL010000054.1 GCA_028277325.1 Magnetospira sp. | reverse complement strand
TTCCGGGACCTGCGCTGGGGCGTCTACGTGACCCTGGAGGCGCCCACCAACTACGTGGCCGCCTGCTTCCGGCAGTATGGCCTGGCGACCGACGCCAGCGGCCGATTCGCCGCCATGTACAAGCCGTACCACCTGATCGGCCTGGAACTGAACGTGTCGATCCTGTCGGCGGCGTTGCGCCACGAGCCCACCGGCACGCCGATGAGCTTCGCCGCCGACGTGGTGGCGGTCGCCAAGGCCGACCTTGAGGCCGGCCGGACGCTGGATGGCGAGGGAGGCTTCACGGTGTGGGGACGGCTGACCACGGCGCGGCGCTCGCTGGAGGACGGCGCGCTGCCGATCGGCCTGGCGCACGGCGCCACCCTGCGCCGGGCCATCGCCAAGGGGCGGGTGGTGCGCTGGGCGGACGTGGACATCGACGAGAGCGCCGAGGCGGTGACGCTGCGCCAGGCACTGGAGGTGGAAACCCGGGCGACCCTCGGACTCTAGAGCAAGTCCCGAGCGATCCGGACCGGATCGCGACACGCTCTCTTACCCCAAGACGGTCAATACAAGACGGTCAATAATAGTCGATGGCCACACGCTCGCCCATGCGCACGAAGTTGAGGCGTTCCTTGACCTCGCCGCGCGGTCGGACCAGACGCATGGTCATATCCTTGGATTCGGCGATCTGCCCGGCGGTCAGCAACAGCGCCAGCCCTTGGGAATCGATGAAATCGAGCCCATCCAGGTGCAGGTCACAGCGGGTGATGTCGCCGTGGCGCAGCAGCGCCAGCACATCATGGAAGTGATCGCTGCTCTTGTGGGTCAGGCTGTGACGCAGGTGCACGACCAGGGTGTCGTCCAGGCGCTCGATGACGTGTTGCGTCAAGGGCGGGTCCTCCTTCGGGACGTGGCGACGGAGACCAGGCGGCGGCGACAACCCCATGACCCGGTCGGATGTCTGGCGCCGGTCTGGTGGCAACGGACAGCAGCCGAAGGACAATGGAGCCCCCGCCTTCTGGATAAGGAGACCCCTCGAACGACATCGGCCGACGTTCGTAAGGTGGGACGGACGGTACCCCCTGGCAATGCCCCCGGACGATCATCCTGACGCCGAGTCTCGTGGGGACAGACCAAGGGCGAGCGCGGATCGCGCCCCGGTCTTAGGGAACGTTCCCACGAGAATCCAAGGAAGAATTGATGACGACAGCGGCCGGTCCGCCCCGCCGAGCCGCGCGGCGTCTCGCGCCTCGCGGCCTGATCTCAGTGTCTGTCCGGAAAGCCCAGACGAACACCACATACGGACTGTTGTTCGGAGGTCGACACACAATCTATTGCGGTTTTCGAGACTTTCCGGACGGGCTCTCAGCCCTGACGACCCGCCGCCCGAGGCCCGGCATCGCCGGTCGCCGAGGACGTGGTGTCGCCATCGGCGTCGCCGACCACCATGGCGCCCTCGTCGCGCGGACCGAGGGCATCGAGAGCGGCGTTGAAGTGGGCCGGCAACGCGACCGCCAGCCGGCCCGCCTCGTCGAACCGGCCGGCGCGGGCGGCCCGTTCGAGCGCCGCCGCGGCGCCCGCCAGGGCGTGCAGGCCGAAGTTGCCGGCGGTCGACTTCAGGTCATGGGCTTCACCGCCGACGGTCTCCAGGTCGCCCCGGGCCAGCGCCGCCTCGACAGCCGTGATGCGCCGCCCGGCGTCGCGGCGGAACGCCGACAGCATGCGCCCCATGCCGGCCTGACCGAGAGCGTCGGTCAGGCACGCCAGGACCTCGGGCGCGAGGACCCTGGCGTCGCCTTCGGGCTCCGGACCCAACGGCGCGCGCTCGATGGCGGTGGCCTCGCCCGCGCGGCCGGGCGAGACCTCGGCATAGGGCGCGAGGGTCGCGAACAACGCCTCGAGGCGCACTGGCTTGGCGACGAAGCCGTCCATTCCGGCGGCGAGACACTGCCGTTCGTCGCCGGCCAACTGGCTGGCGCTCAACGCGATGATCGGCAAGCGCCCAACCGGTCCGGGAAGAGCGCGGATCCGGCGCGCCGCCTCCAGCCCTCCCATGACCGGCATGCGCAGGTCGGTCAGCAGAAGGTCGAAACCGCCCTCCGCCGCCCGCACGACAGCCTCGATCCCGGTGGCGACCACCGTCGGCCGATGCCCGAGCCGTTCCAGCATCAGGGTGGTGACCTTCTGATTGACCGGATTGTCCTCGGCCACCAGCACCCGAAGGGTGGCCGTGCGGCGCCCGTCGATCATGGCGCCGAGGGTGGCCGACGCGGTCGCTCGCGCCGGCGCGGTGCCGCGCGGCAGGGACACCTCGAACCAGAAGGTGGAGCCCTCGCCAAGGACACTGTCGACACCGATGCGCCCGCCCATCAGGTCAACAAGTCGCCGGCAGATCGCCAACCCCAGGCCGGAGCCCCCAAAGCGGCGGGCTATGCTGCGGTCCGCCTGCGCGAAGTCCTGGAACAAGCGCGCGCGCGCCTGGTCCGAGATGCCGATGCCGGTGTCGGCGACCGCGCACCGCAAGCGAACCGTGTCGCCCACATCCTCCACCACATCCAGCGACAGGGTGACCGTGCCCTGCTCGGTGAACTTGATGGCGTTGGATACAAGATTGAGCAGCACCTGCCGCCATCGGCCGGGATCGCCGCGCACCGTCTCTGGCACGGCCTCCGCGATCTCCGTCGTCAGGGTCAGGGCCTTCTCGGCGGCCCGCGACCGCATGAAGGTGACGACGCTTCGGACAAGGCGGCGCGGCACGAAATCCAGCGCCTCCAGGTCCATCCGCCCGGCCTCCAGCTTGGAGAAATCCAGGATGTCGTTGAT
>JANQGL010000488.1 GCA_028277325.1 Magnetospira sp. | reverse complement strand
GCCGATCTCGTATTCCTTCATGCCGCGATAGCCGAGCACCGGAATCTCGCCGCCGCTCATGCCGTCGGCCGGGAACGGGTCGGCGTCGGTGCCGCGCGGCTTCTCGGCCAGGAACATGGACAGGCCCTTGTAGCCCTTCTCGTCCGGGTCGGTGCGGGCCAGCAGGGTCATCATGTCGGTGCGCGCGGCATGGGTGATCCAGGTCTTGTTGCCGGTGATCCGGTAGGCGTCGCCGTCCCGCACCGCGCGCGTCCGCAGCGAAGCCAGGTCGGAGCCGGTGTTGGGCTCGGTGAACACGGCGGTCGGCAGCAGCTCGCCGGAGGCCAGGAGCGGCAGGTACTTCTCCTTCTGCGCCTCGGTGCCGCCGAGGCGGATCAGCTCGGCGGCGATCTCCGAGCGGGTGCCGAGCGAGCCGACGCCGATGTAGCCGCGCGACAGTTCCTCGGTGACCACGCACATGGCGGTCTTGCCCATGCCGAGGCCGCCGTATTCCTCGGGGATGGTCAGCCCGAACACCCCCAGTTCGGCCATCTGGTCGACCACCGGCATCGGGATCAGTTCGTCCCTCAGGTGCCAGTCGTGGGCCTGCGGCACCACCTGTTCGTCGGCGAAGCGGCGGAACTGGTCGCGCACCAGGTCGAGCGTCTCGTCATCGAGCCCGAGGTCGCCGAAACGGCCGTCCTCGATCAGGTCGGCGATCCGTTTCTTGACCGCCGCCGTGTAGCCGTGGTCGCGCAGCAGATGGGTGTGCGGACATTGCAGGGAGAACCGCTCGCGGGCCTCGATCCCGAAGTCGGCCGGCCGCACCATCTCGCCCTGGCTCATCGGGAAGCCGCCGTAGATCTGGTGCAGGTACTCGGCGAACGCGGCCTGCAGGATCAGTTTCTCCAGGTCGCCCAGCTTGCCCGCGGCGTCCAGGCGCCGGGCCCAGTCGAACATCTGCTCCAGGGCGCTGACGTAGGTGGCCAGCCAGGCGTAGCCGTGGCAGGCGTACTGCTCGCGCTCCATCGCCGCGTTGTCGAGCCGGCCGTCCGGGCCGGTGACCAGGTCGGCCACGTGCCGGCGCACCGCGTCCCCGACGTCCCTGGCGGTGCGCACCGCCTTTTCGCAGGCCGGCATCAGTTCGACGAGAATATGGTCCTTGGTGGGCATGGGGGACTCCCTTCGAAGCGTCTCAATCCGGATAGAGGTATCGTTTGAAGTCGTTCAGGTCGTGAACAACGCGGCCGTCGCGATGCAGGCGCCGGCGGTCGTCGGAGCCGAACGCCGGGCAATAAAGGGCCTGTTCGACCCGCCAGCCGGCAAGTTGGCGGCCGTCCTTCGTATTCAGGAAGCGCTCGATGTGGTCCTGGAACGCGGCGAGGCTCTCACCGGTGAACTGGTCGGCCGACCGCTTGCAGGACCCGAACCGCACGATCCGGTCGTCCTCGTTCAGCGCCACGACGTCGATCTCGATGTCGGACCCGTCCGGCCGGTTCCAGTAGCCGCGCACCAGATCGGTCAGGGGGAAGTCCCCCTTTCCCTTGCGCGATGTCTCTTCGAGAAGCTGCCGGATCATTTTCTCGAACGCGAACCCTTCCAGGGACATCAGGGCCTCGTCGGCGCGTGCGATTGGCCTCTCCAGGGGCTGGACTCGCGCCGCACTGACGTTGCGGCCGATCGCTTTCAGCCAAGCGGACAGGAAATTGTCCGCGATGGCATAGCGCGCCTTGCGGCCTTTTGCCGTGGCGAACACCGGATGCGACTTTTCGACGATCCCGTAGCGGTCGATGAGCGCCGCAAGATACCCGCCAAGCTGCTTGTCGCCTCCCGAGCCGGCGCGGTCGTACTCGGATTTCAGTTCCCTATGCGAACAGGTTACGGCGCGGGCGAGGATCTGCAGGATGCTGTCGTAGCGCCCCCGCAACTCACGCAGGAACCAGTTGGTCGCCTCGTCCCGCAGCGGACTGGTGCCCTCGAAGAAAAGCCCGCGAAGGGTGTCGCGGCGGATTTTCGCAAAATCCCCTCCACCCTCAAGCAGCCCTCGCTCGAAGACATCCCGGTAGAACTTCGGTACTCCTTCGAACAGACCCCATAGGAACAGCCAGTGACGGGGATCGGATATGCCGTGTCGGGCGAACATCTCGAACAGGGTCTCGAAATCCCAATGATCGAGGTGCAGACGGTGGGTCACGCGGTTGAACAATGGAGACGAGCGATCCTCCAGGACCGCCGTCAGTTCGGTGTGAATGGAGCCAAGAACGAAAAGGCCGCCTTTACCGTGGTCACGGAGTTTGTCCACTTCCGCTTGCAACAGGGAAGCAAACGAAGACAATGCTTGCCGATGGACATATTGGAATTCGTCGATGATAACGATCCAACCGAAACGGCAGGCAAGTTCAATCTGAGCCACGATATCCGCGAAGGTGCGGATTTCGTCATAGACATCGCCACGGAAGCCTTGATCCTCCATAGCATCCCGAACCGCCTGAATCACGCCCCGTTCGTCGCTGTCCGGAATCTGGACGTAGAAATAAGGCGTTCCCGGCCGCCGTTTCAGGGCCTGGCGAATCAACGTCGTCTTGCCGATCCGGCGCCGTCCGGAGATCGCGCAGAAGAACCACCGTCCGGAGCCCAGAATCCGGTCGATCTCGGCAAGGTCCGCGTTCCGACCGTAGAATCCCCAGGAATTCTGCATGGTTAGAGTCCAGATACGGCTAACGTAAGAATTCTTACGTTAGCCGTATCGGCCAAAGTCGCCAAGGTCCGGCCTCAGATGTCGGCGATGACGTCTTCCACGGTGCGGCGCCCCGGGCGCTTGGCCTGGACCAGCACCGCCATGTTGCCGGGCTTGTGCTCGTTCTTGCGCATCTTGATATGGGCCTGCGGGATCTCCTCCCACGGATAGACCTCCGACATGCAGGGATCGATCCGCCGCTCGACCACCAGCTTGTTGGCCTGCGCGGCCTGCAGCAGGTTGGCGAAGTGGGAGCCCTGGATCCGTTTCTGGCGCATCCAGGCGAAACGGGCGTCGAAGGTGAGGTTGTAGCCGGTGGTGCCGGCGCAGAAGACCACCATGCCGCCGCGCTTGACCACGAACACCGAGACCGGGAAGGTGCTCTCGCCCGGGTGCTCGAACACCATGTCCACGTCGACGCCCTTGCCGGTGACGTCCCAGATCGCCTTGCCGAACTTGCGGCATTCCTTCATGTAGTCGCCGAACTCCGGCCCGCCGACGTCGGGCAGCCGGCCCCAGCAGTTGAAGTCCCTGCGGTTGATCACCCCCTTGGCGCCGAGGCCCAGCACGAAATCGCGCTTCGACTCGTCGGAGATGACGCCGATGGCGTTGGCGCCCGAGGTGGAGATGAGCTGGATGGCCATCGAGCCGAGGCCGCCCGAGGCGCCCCAGACCAGAATGTTCTGGCCGGGCTTCAGGGTGTGCGGCCGGTGCCCGAAGATCATCCGGTAGGCGGTGGCCAGGGTCAGGGTGTAGCAGGCGCTCTCCTCCCAGGTCAGGTGCTTCGGCCGTTCCATGACCTGCTGCGCCTGCACCCGGGTGAACTGGGCGAACGACCCGTCCGGGGTCTCGTAGCCCCAGATC
>JANQGL010000467.1 GCA_028277325.1 Magnetospira sp. | reverse complement strand
GACCCGCCGCTACACGCCGGCCGACGCCCCGAAGGAGCATCTGTTCGCGCTGCACGACGGTCTCGGCCTGTCGCGCTGCGTGGTCGTTCAGGCGACCTGTCACGGCACCGACAACCGCGCCCTCGTCGATGCCCTGCGGGCGGCCGGAGGCCGGGCGCGCGGCGTCGCCGCGGTCGGACCCGGGGCGACGCCGGCCGACCTGGACCGCCTGCACGCCGCCGGGGTGCGCGGGGTGCGGTTCAACTTCCTGCGCCGGCTGGCCGATCCGCCGTCGCCGGACCATGTGCTGGCGGTCGCGGACCGCGTCGCGCCCCTGGGCTGGCACGTGGCGCTGTATGCGGAGGCGGCCGACCTCGACCGGCTTGTCCCGCTCATGAAGCGATTGCCGACCGCCATCGTCATCGATCACATGGGACGCCCCGACGTGGCGGCCGGGGTCGACGGGGTCGGGTTTCGCCGGTTCGTCGCCCTGATGGCCGAACTGCCCGCCCTGTGGACCAAGGTGAGCGGTCCGGAGCGTCTGAGCCGCGCCGGACCGCCGGACTACCGCGACGCGGTGCCGTTCGCCCGCCGGCTCGTCGAACGGTTCCCCGACCGGGTCCTGTGGGGCACCGACTGGCCGCACCCCAACATGACCTCGCACCTGCCGGACGACGGCCATCTGGTCGACCTGATTCCCCGCGTCGCGGTCACCGAGGCGGCGCGGGGGGCGTTGCTGGTCGACAACCCGGAGCGGCGGTACTGGGACGCCGGATGACCGAGCGCGACCCGATCCCCGGCACCGTGGTGTTCGACGGGGCGCAGGCCGTCAAGGGCTACGCGCTCAACAAGATGTGCCGATCGTTCAACCATCCGAACAACCGGGCGGCGTTCGTCGGCGATCCGGAAGGCTACATGATCCGGTACGGGTTGACCGAACGACAGAAACGGGCGGTGCGCGACCTCTCGGTGCGCGACCTGATCGGGGCCGGCGGCTGCATCTACTACCTGGTCAAGCTGACCGGACTCCACGGGCTGACCATGCAGGACATCGGCGCCCAGCAGACCGGCATGACGGTCGAGGCGTTCAGGGACATGCTCAACCGGGCGGAGGACTGAGGCCGTGGCGCGCATCGTCGGCGGCCTCGCCACCTCCCACGTGCCGCTGATCGGCGTCGCGATGGCCGAGCGGCGCCAGGACGACCCGGACTGGAAACCGTTCTTCGACGCCTACCGGCCGGCCCGGGCCTGGCTGGAGGCGGCGCGGCCCGACACCGCGATCGTCGTCTACAACGACCACGGCCTGAACTTCTTTCTCGACAAGCTGCCCACCTTCGCCGTCGGCGCGGCGCCGCTCTACGGCAACGCGGACGAGGGCTGGGGCATCCCGGTGCTGCCGCCGTACCGGGGCGATCCGGCGTTCTCCTGGCATCTGATCGAGTCCCTGATCGACGACGAGTTCGATCTCACGACCTGCCAGGAGATGCTGGTCGACCACGGGTTCACGGTGCCGATGCGCCTGTTCTGGGGCGACCGGGCGCAGACCGCGGTGACCACCGTGCCGCTGAGCATCAACACCGTGCAGCACCCCCTGCCGTCGCCGCGCCGCTGCTACCGGCTCGGCCAGGCGCTCGGCCGCGCCGTGGCGTCCTGTGCGGAGGACCGCCGGGTGGTGGTGATCGGCGCCGGCGGCCTGTCGCACCAACTGGATGGCCGGCGGGCCGGATTCATCAACCGGGCGTTCGACCGGATGTGCCTGGAGCGCCTCGCCGACGACCCCGAATGGTTCCTGTCGATGACTCCCCGCGACCTGATCCGCCGGGCCGGCACCCAGGGGGTGGAACTCCTCTGCTGGCTGGCCATGCGCGGCGCCCTGGGCGACCGGGTGCGCCGCGTCCATGCCCATTATCAGGCGCCGGTCTCCAACACCGGGGCCGGACTGTTGGTGCTTGATCCGGTGGCGGGCCGCGCCGCCGGTTGACGAACCGGCGGCGGCGGGCTACCTCGTTGGCGAAGCGAACGACACGGGAGGGCGCCATGGGCGCGGAGTCTCACATCGGGGTGGTGACGGTTTTCGGCGGCTCCGGGTTCATCGGCCGGCACGTGGTGCAGCGACTGGCCGCGCAGGGCCGGCGGGTGCGCGTCGCGGTGCGCGACGCCGAGGGCGCGCTGTTCCTCAAGCCGGCCGGGGACGTGGGGCAGATCGTGCCGATGTCGGTCGACGTCACCAGGCCCGGGGAGGCGGCGCGGGCGGTCGGGGGG
>JANQGL010000434.1 GCA_028277325.1 Magnetospira sp. | reverse complement strand
GACGCTTCGACGACAACCGACACGGCCGAAACGGCCGCGGACGGCGGCAATCCGCCGCAGCAGAACGTCCAGCTTCTGCGGGACCCGAACGCGGCCGTGGAGCGCTATGCCGATGGCCTGCTGGGCGTGATGATACGCGAATCGGTGTTCAAGCTGGAGTTCCACCGGGTGATCGCCCAGAACCCCGAGACCGGCGAGGAGACTTGGCAGGTGGCGGACCGGCTGGTGCTGCCGATTACCGCGGCGCCGCAACTTCTCAACGCCATGCAGCAGGTCATGCAGGCCTTGCAGCAGGCCGGCCGCCTGCGCGTGCAGCCGCCCGAGGGCACGACGGACAAACAACCCTGAATTGCCGGCAATCGGACCGGCCGGCAGGTCCCCGCGCCGTCATCTCGGCGGCGGTTGGGATGCTGACGTGTTGCTTTGCGGCCCGCGCCGGTATCACCGTGGCGGGAGACCGTCGCCGATGCCGGAACCCAGAAGATGTTGTCGTTCGACGGGTGGCCAGGCCCATGGATGCCGGCCTCCGCCGGCATGACAATGGGGGGCGGGCCTTCGGCGGTTTCTTCACGGCCACGTGGGCTGGCATGACCGTGGTCCGGGATTAATGACAAACTGCCCGGATTTTTACCCCGGTTACGCACCTAGATGCTGGTCCTCGGGCTGCGCCGGGGCCGGCCCCGCCGGCATGCCGACGGGGGTGGTCTCCCATGTCGTCGCGCCCCCGGTCGCGGACATCATCACGGACCTGGACAGCAGACGCCAGCCCGCAACGGGACTGGCACGTCGGAAGCGTAAGGTTCCGACGTCGTGCAATTCACTGTCGTAAAGGAAAATGGCGTCCCCTAGGGGAATCGAACCCCTGTTTCGGGCGTGAGAGGCCCGCGTCCTGACCGCTAGACGAAGGGGACGTCGGCGGAACGGCGAGAAGTAGCGGCAGAACAGGCGCAGGTCAAGGGGGTGCCGCCTGGACGTGGCGGCGGGCGCTGGCGATGACGCGGTCGACGTCGGCCGGGTCGGTGTCGAAGGCCGCGACGAGACGGAGCGTGGTCGCCCCGGGCCCGCCCCAGCGCAGGAAGCCGACGCCGTCGGCGCCAAGGCCGTCGATCGCGGCCTCGGGCAGGCGGACGAAAACCTCGTTGGCCTCGACCGGATGCAGGACCGCCGCGCCCGGCAGGGCGGCGAGCCCGTCGGCGAGCCGGCGGGCGCAGGCGTTGGCGTGGCGGGCGTTCCGGAGCCAGAGATCGTCATGGACATAGGCCCTGAGCTGGGCCGAGAGGAACCGCATCTTCGAGAACAGGTGGCCGCCGCGCTTGCGCCGGAAGCGGAAATCGCGGGCCAGCTCGGGCTTGAAGAACAGCACGGCTTCGGCCGCCATGGCGCCGTTCTTGGTGGCGCCGAACGACATCACGTCGACGCCCGCGCGCCAGGTGACGTCGGCCGGCGCGCAGCCGAGATGGGCGACGGCGTTGGCGAATCGCGCGCCGTCCATGTGCAGCGGCAGGCCGTGCGCCCGCGCGACCTCGGCGATCGCCGCGACCTCGTCGACCGTGTAGACGGCGCCCCGCTCGCTCGCCTGGGTGATCGAGACGGCCGCCGGCTGGGCGTGGTGCTCGACCCCGGTGCCGGCCGCAGCCAGCACCTCGGCCAGCGCCGCGGCGTCGAA
>JANQGL010000145.1 GCA_028277325.1 Magnetospira sp. | reverse complement strand
CCGCCGAGGACTTTCCGGCCGAGGCGGTCGCCGCGCTCGGCTACCCGCATCAGGCGGTGGCCGGCCAGAAAGGCTACAACGGGGTGGCGATCCTGTCGCGCCATCCGCTGACCGACGTCGAGGCCCTCGGCTGGGGCGGCCTGCCGGCGGCCCGCCACGTGACGGCGCGCCTCGGCACCGCGACCGGCCCGCTGGAAATCCACAGCCTCTACGTGCCGGCCGGCGGCGACAAGCCGGACCCGCTGGCCAACCCGAAGTTCGCCCACAAGCTGGAATACCTGTCCGACCTGGCGCACTGGTGGCTGGCCCGCACCGGGGCCCCCGAAACCCCCATCGTGCTGGCCGGCGACCTGAACGTGGCGCCGCTGGAGACCGACGTGTGGTCGCACGAGCGCCTGCGCCGGGTGGTCACCCACACCGAGATCGAGATCGCCCACCTGGACCGGCTGCGGATGGCCGGGCAGTGGGTCGACGCGGTACGTCATTTCGTCCCCGAATCGGAAAAGATCTACTCCTGGTGGAGCTATCGCGTGCCCGACTGGGACGGCGCCGACAAGGGGCGCCGCCTCGACCACCTCTGGGTGACGCCGCCGCTGGTGCCGCGCCTGCTGGGGGCGTCGATCCTGCGCGCCGCGCGCGACTGGCCGCGGCCGTCCGATCACGTGCCGGTCTCGGTGGTTCTGGATCTGTAGGACCGCGTCGCGCGGAGTGACGCCTCGAATCCGTCGCGCCGCCGCCGGATACCGCGCCGCGGCTGGACAAGCCGCCGGCCAGTGCTTATAAGGGCCCGTTCTTCCGGCTCAGCGGCCCGCCTTCATGATCACGATCAGCGTTCTCGTTCCCGCCTACAACGAGGAAAGGACCATCCTTACCATTCTCGAGCGCATCGCCGCCCAGAAGGTGGAGGGCGTGTCGCTCGAGGTGCTGGTGGTCGACGACGGCTCGACCGACGGCACGGTCGCCCTGCTCGAAGGTCGGCCGGAGTTGTACGCCAAGCTGGTCAGGATGCCGCAAAACGGCGGCAAGGGCGCCGCGGTGCGGGCCGGCCTGAAGGCGGCCTCGGGCCGGTTCGTGCTGTTTCAGGACGCCGACCTCGAATACGATCCCCGCGACTACCACCGGCTGTGCCGGCCGGTGGTCGAGCACGCGGCCGAGATCGTCATGGGCAGCCGCCTGGTGGCGCCGGAGTACACCCGCGTGCACTATTTCTGGCACAAGGTGGGCAACCGGTTCATCACCTTCCTGTTCAACGTTCTGTACAACACCACCTTCACCGACATCTACAGCTGCTACCTGCTGTACCGCCGGGACCTGGTCGACCCGGACCACCTGCGCTCGGACGGCTGGGAGCAGCACGCGGAGATCCTCTGCAAGGCCACCAAGGCGGCCCGCGTGCTCTACGAGACGCCGATCAACTATCACGGCCGGACCTACGACGAAGGCAAGAAGATCCGCCCCATCCATACGGTGGCGGTGATCGCCATGATCCTGACGGAGCGTTTCCGATGACCGACCAAGACCCCGTGCCGACCCCCGTCACCGAACGGGAAAAGGCGACCTGGCCGACCGAGGTGGTGGTCGCGCTGCCCGAACCGTTCACCGACGATCGCGGCACCATCCAGCCGCTGGTCGACCTGGACATGAAAAGCGCCGTCCTGATCACGTCCAGGCCCGGGGCGGTGCGGGCCGACCACTACCACAAGACGGACTGGCACTATTGCTATCTGCACAGCGGCTCGATGGCCTACTACCACCGTCCGGCCGGCAGCGGCGCGCGGCCCGAGGAAGTGATCGTCACGGCCGGCCAGATGGTGTTCACCCCGCCGATGGTCGAACACGCCATGCACTTCCTGGAGGACACCGTGTTCGTCACCCTCAGCCGCAACCCGCGCGACCGGCCGAGCTACGAGGCCGACGTGGTGCGGGTGGCCAGCCTCCTCAAGGCGTTCGCCGAGGACAACGCGTGACCGGGACGGGCCGGCACCGGCGTCGCGAGACCTGCCGCCTGTGCGGCGGGCGGGACCTGGTCGAGGTCCTGACCCTGACGCCGACGCCGCCCGCCAACGCCTTCGTCGCCCCGGCGCGGCGCGACGAGGCGCAGCCCTGTTATCCCCTGAACGCGCATTTCTGCGAAACCTGCGCCCACCTGCAACTGCTCGACGTGGTCGATCCGGAGGAGCTGTTCCGCGACTATGTCTATGTCTCCGGGACGTCGCCGGTCTTCGTGAAGCATTTCGACACCTACGCGGCGGACATGGTCGCGCGCTTCGGCCTGCGCGCCGGGGCCCGGGTGCTGGATATCGGGTCCAACGACGGGACCCTCCTCAAGTGCTTCAGGACCCGGGGGCTGGAGGTGCTCGGGGTCGACCCGGCGCGCGACATCGCCCGCCGCGCCGCCGCCGACGGGCTGGAGACCTGGCCGGAGTTCTTCACCCCGGAGACCGGGCGCCGGGTGCGCGACCTGCACGGTCCGCAAAACCTCGTCACCGCCAACAACATTTTCGCCCATGCCGACGACCTGGCGGGGATCGTCGACGGACTCCGCGCCGCGCTGGCGCCGGACGGGGTGTTCGTGTTCGAGGTCTCCTACCTGCTCGACGTGGTCCAGAAGACGCTGTTCGATACCATCTACCACGAGCACCTGGCCTACCATTCGGTGAAACCGCTGCGCCGCTTCTTCGCCGAGCGGGAGATGACGCTGTTCGACGTGCAGCGGGTCGACAGCCACGGCGGCTCGATCCGCGGTTTCGTTCGCCACGCCGACGGCCCGCAGGCCATCCGGTCCGCGGTCGGCGACCTGGAGGCGGCGGAGGCGGCGGCCGGCCTGCACGACGCGGCGACGTTCCGCGCGTTCAGCCGCCGGATCGACGGCCTGAAACGGGACCTGACGCGGCTGCTCGCCGATTTCAAGGCCGAGGGCAAGCGCGTCGCGGCGTTCGGCGCCCCGGCCAAGGCGACCACCCTGCTGTATCATTTCGACCTCGGACCCGAAACGATCGACTTCGTGGTCGACGACAGCCCCCTCAAGCAGGGGCTGCTGACCCCCGGCAAGCATATTCCGGTGGTGCCGAGCGGCACCCTTTACGAGACCCGGCCCGACGTGGTGGTGATCCTGGCGTGGAACTTCGCCCCGGCGATCATCGACAAGCATCGGGCCTTCCTGGACCATGGCGGGCGGTTCGTCGTCCCGCTGCCCGAGCTGGAGGTGATCTAGTCCCATGTCGTCGCCGTTCCTTCTCGCCTCCGACATCGAGGAAATCGGCACCCGGCTGGCGCCGCACGCCCGGGAGTTCTCCGGCAGGACCGTCCTGATGACCGGCGGCCGCGGGTTCCTCGGCCGCTATTTCGTCGCCGTGTTCGACTGGCTGAACGCACACGTGCTGGACGAACCCTGCCGGCAGCTGGTGCTCGACAACCTGATCACGGCCGGCCGCGAGGGCTCGGAGCCGATCGACATCCCGCACGGCCAGTTCGTCAACCACGACGTGATCCAGCCCTACGACCTGGAGGAGCCGGTGGACTTCATCCTCCACATGGCCGGCATCGCCAGTCCGTTCTACTACCGGGCCTATCCGCTGGAGACCCTGGACGTGGCCACCCGCGGCACCCGCAACATGCTCAAGATCGCGCGCGCCCAGCGGGCCCGGATGGTGTTCTTCAGCTCCTCCGAGATCTACGGAGACCCGGACCGGGACCACGTGCCGACCCAGGAAGCCTATCGCGGCCACGTCTCCTGCATGGGTCCGCGGGCCTGCTACGACGAGTCGAAGCGGGTCGGCGAGACCCTGTGCTACATCTACCACACCAAGTTCGGCACCCACACCAACACGATCCGCCCGTTCAACGTGTTCGGTCCGGGCATGCAGGAAACCGACTACCGGGTGCTGCCCAACTTCGCGAGCCGCATCAAGGCCGGCGAGCTCCTGAACATCTACGGCACCGGCAACCAGACCCGTACCTTCTGCTACATCACCGACGCCGTGGTCGGCTTCCTTCTGGTGCTGCTCAAGGGCGTCCCCGGCGAGGCCTACAACATCGGCAACCCGAAGCCGGAAATCTCCATGCTCGACCTGGTGAAACGGATCGAGACGGTGCTCGGCCGCCAGGTGCCCCACCACGTGATCGAGTATCCGGACTCCTACCCGGCCGACGAGCCCAACCGCCGCTGCCCCGACATCCGCAAGGCCCGGCTGCAGCTCGGCTACGCGCCCGAGGTCGACCTCGACGAGGGACTGCGGCGATTCCTGACCTGGGCCGACGGGGTCTACACCGGCGAAACTTAGTGTGGTGGTTTCGAAGCGCGAAGGAGCCCGCCCCAGAACGCAACGAACTTCGGATTCGGGACACTCGTGTGGTGGAGTCGAAGTTCGCGATATTATTCGGGGCCGAGTCCATGGCGAACTTCGACTCCGAAACCACACTAGACTCAAGAGGTTACCTAGTGTCCTTGGTCTTTTGCTCCGGTTACGTGTCCTTATCGAATCCGAAGTTCGAAAGCGCCTGCCATATAATGATACGAGCTTCGGATTCGGGACACTAGGATGGTCCGGCTGGGCCAGGTCGGGACCGGTTCCTGGGGCCGGCGCATCATCGCCACCCTGAACGCCCTCGACGGGGTCCGCCTGACCCGCCTGGCCAGCCGCGCCGCCGACGCCGCCTCCCTGGTCGCCGCCGAGTGCACGGTGTCGCGCGACTGGCGCGACCTGATGGCGGCCGGCGACCTGGACGGCGTCATCGTGGCGACGCCGCCGGCCAGCCACGCCGGGATCGCCGGCGCGGCGCTCGACGCCGGCCTGGGAGTGCTGATCGAAAAGCCGCTCACCCTCGATCCGACGGAGTCCGGGTCCCTGCTGCGCCGCGCCCACGCCCGGGCCGGCATCGCGCAGGTCGATCACATCCACCTGTTCCAGCCCGCCTATGCCGCCCTCAAGGCGCGCGTCCGGACGGCCGGAGGGGCGCGACTGATCCGGTCCTACGGCGGCAACCAGGGGCCATTCCGCGACGACACGCCGGCGCTGTGGGATTACGGCGCCCACGACGTGGCGCTGGCCATCGACCTGATGGACGCGACGCCGTCCGGAATCGCCTGCCGACGGCTCGACGGCCCGCGGCCCGGGGCCCCGGGATCGGGGGTGTTCGAGATCGTCCTCTCCTTTTCCGGCCGCCGCCGGGCCGAGATCGTGGTCGGCAACCTCTTGCCCGGGAAGGCGCGGTGGCTCGACGTCCTGCAGACGGGCGGGAGTCTGCGGTTCGACGACCTGGCCGAGGACAAGCTGGTCTGGCGGCCCGACGGCGGACCGGCAACGCCGATCCCGGTGTCGAGCGAGCGGCCGCTGAGCCGCTGTCTGCGCCGGTTCGCCGACGCGCTCGCGACCGGCGCGCCGGACGTCGCCGACCTGGCGCTGGGCGACCGCGTGGTCCGGGTGCTCGCCGCCTGCGACGCCCGGCTGGCCAAGCCCTAGTCAAGCATTTGTTTGTGCAGCGATTCACCAAACGAATGTCGACCTTCGCCCGAATCTTTCGTTTGGATCGCTGCACTAGATCGGATCAGGCCATCCCCATCAGGTCGAGTTCCTTGTCCCATCCCTCGACCAGCCGTCCGTGCCGCGACTCGATCCGGGGTTGCGG
>JANQGL010000133.1 GCA_028277325.1 Magnetospira sp. | reverse complement strand
CGCCATGGGCCTGATCAAGGACGAGGACGACTTCTCGGTGCTGTCCGACATCCTCGGCGACGAGGACCACCTGGGCGACATGGACTTCAAGGTGGCCGGAACGGAGGCCGGCATCACGTCTCTTCAGATGGACATCAAGATCACCTCGATCACCGAGGACATCATGCGCACCGCGCTGGCCCAGGCGCGCGACGGCCGCCTGCACATCCTCAAGGAGATGGCCAACGCCATTTCGTCGAGCCGCGAGGAACTGGCGGCCACGGCGCCGCGCATCACCGTCATCACCATCAATCCGGAGAAGATCCGCGAGGTGATCGGCCCGGGCGGCAAGATGATCCGCGAGATCACCGAGACCAGCGGCGCCCGCATCGACCTGGAGGACGACGGCACGGTCAAGATCGCGTCGACCAACCAGGACGCCACCGACAAGGCGATCGAGATGGTCAACGCCATCGCCGCCGAGCCGGAGATCGGCCGGATTTACAAAGGCAAGGTGGTGAAAGTGGTCGATTTCGGCGCCTTCGTGAACTACCTGGGGGCGCGCGACGGCCTGGTCCACATCAGCCAGCTCAAGAACGAGCGGGTCGGCAAGGTGACCGACGTGATCAACGAGGGCGACGAGATCTGGGTCAAGCTGATCGGCATCGACGACCGCGGCAAGGTCAAGCTGTCGATGAAGCTGGTCGACCAGGAGACCGGCCAGGAGGTCAAGGTCGAGGAGTCGACCGAGGCCTGATCCGGCGGTCGCCTCGCGGCCCCGGCACCCCGGCACCCAACGATCAGGCGGCGGGCGCCCCGGCGGGCGCCGCCGTCGGTGGCCCCGGGGACGCGGAAAACCTATGCGGCTTGGCGCCCGGGTCGTCGCCCGGGCGGAGCGGCCGCGCCGCCGAACGCCGTCACAGCGCGTCGCGGCCGGTCTGCCCGGTGCGGATGCGCACCGATTCCTTGAGGTCGACCACGAACACCTTGCCGTCGCCGATCTTGCCGGTCTGGGCGCCCTTGGCGATGGCGTCGATGGTGCTTTCCACGTGCTCGGACGGCACCGCGATCTCCAGTTTCAGCTTCGGCACGAAATGAATCTGGTATTCGGCGCCCCGATAGATTTCGGTCTGTCCCTTCTGGCGGCCGTAGCCGCGGACCTCGGTCACGGTGGCGCCGCTGATCCCGAGGTCGCGCAGGTTGTCCTGCACGGCGTCGAGCCGATGCGGCTTGATGATGGCGATGATCAGTTTCATGGACGGCTCCCCTGATGGCGATGGCGGCGGGCGTCGATGCCCGCCGCCCCTGTCGTCAGTCGAAATCGTAGGCCCGTTCGCCGTATTCGACCACGTCCAGCCCTTCCAGCTCCTCGGACGGATCGACCCGCAGACCACCCAGCGGCGCGAGCAGCTTCAAGATAATGTAACTTGCGAGGCCCGACCAGACCACAGCGATCGCGATTCCCGCCGCCTGGGCCGTCAGCTGGTCGGTGACCGTCACCCCGTCGCCGAGGCCGAGGCCGCCGAGTTCGGGCAGCGCGAACACCGCGACCAGCAGCGATCCGAGGACGCCGCCGACCCCGTGGACGGCGAACACGTCCAGCGAGTCGTCGATCTTCCACTTCAGCTTGATGGTGGTGACCGCCTTGTAGCACAAGGCGCCACCGGCCAGGCCGCAGACCAGGCCGCCCAGCGGGCCGACGAATCCCGACGCCGGGGTGACGGTGGCCAGGCCGGCCACCATGCCGGTCACCATGCCGACCAGGGTCGGACGCCGGTGCTCGGCCCATTCGAAGGCCATCCAGGTGAGCGACGCGGCGGCGGCCGACAGGTGGGTGACGGCGATCGCCATGCCGGCGGCGCCGTCCGAGGCCAGGGCGCTGCCGCCGTTGAAGCCGAACCAGCCGACCCACAGCATGGCGGCGCCGGCCATGGTCAGGACCGGGCTGTGCGGCGGGTTGAGGGTGGACGGGAAGCCGTTGCGCGGGCCGATCACCAGGGCCGCCACCAGGGCCGCGACGCCGGCCGTGGCGTGGACCACGATGCCGCCCGCGAAATCCTTCACGCCGACCCCGAACACCTCGCCGAACAGGCCGCCGTCGCTCATCAGGCCGCCGCCCCAGATCCAGTGCACCGCCGGGGCATAGACGAGCAGCAGCCAGAGGGCCGAGAAGCCGATCATGGTGGCGAACCGGATGCGCTCCACGTAGGCCCCGACGATCAGCGCCGGGGTGATGATGGCGAAGGTCATCTGGAAGATCACGAACACGATTTCCGGCAAGGTGCCGCTCGTGGCGTCGGTGCCGATGCCGGCCAGGAACAGCTTGTCCAGGCCGCCGACCAGGCCGCCGCCGACCTCGCCGAACGCGAGGCTGTAGCCGGCCGCGATCCACAGCACCGAGGCCACGCAGGCCACGGTGAAGCAGTGCATGAGCACGCTCAAGGTATTCCGGGCCCGCACCAGGCCGGCGTAGAACAGGGCCAGGCCGGGCAGGGTCATGAACAGGACCAGGGCGGTGGCGGTGATGATCCAGGCGGTGTCGCCGCTGTCGATTCCCTCGGCCGCCCGGGCCAGGGTCGGCATGGCCAAGCCCGTCCCGAGCGCCGCCGTGGCGACGGCGCCGCGCGCGAAGCGTTGCATGAGTGGTGTCTCCTTTCTCCTTGCTCCCCAGGAGCGGGCCGGGGGCGATCCCCCTGACGCGGTCGTCCGCGGCCGTCATTTCGCCCGGCACACGCCCCGGGGTCCGACGAAGCAAGAATCCTGCCAGTCTCCGGGCCTTGAAGGTTTCGCGACAACGGGTGGGATTCGCGACAAAAAGCGTGTTGGGCCTCCGACAAAGTTCAAATTTTATGCAAAAAGCCGCCTAAAAAGTAATCAGAAACCCCGTTTCGGAGGCAAGTCGGGGCTTGTGCGGGATTCCCCGCCCCGTAAACCGGGTTCGGGAAAGACCGCCGCGCGCACCGGCTTTTCCACGTGCGCAGCCCTGTGCGAACGCACGGAATCGAGGACGATGTTCCGCGGCCGCCTCGGCGACTCTCGGGAAGCCGGGCAGGATCGGCCCGTTGAGCCGCGGGCGTCTGTTGCGGGACGCCGGCCGGCGCGGTCCCGGACACGCCCAAACATCCAGTCAAGCGGGGCAATTTGAGGGGTTTCCCCCGATCCTGAATCATGAGACGATCCCGTCTGGCTTCGGGTGGTGTACAATGCGGCGGCCGCGATTTTGCGGCGCATCTTGCCTGGCGCGTCCGAAGCGGGCATAACTTGCACGCCGCCCCGGGGTCGTTCGGGGCCGGGCATCCATCCGTTCCCAGCAACGGGGTCCATCGATCATGAAAATTGCCATTCCCAAGGAGAGGCGCGCCGGTGAAAAACGCGTCGCCGCCTCTCCCGAATCCGTCAAGAAGCTGGCCGGCCTCGGATTCGAGGTCGCCGTCGAGACCGGCGCCGGCTCGGCCGCGTCGTTCACCGACGCCGCCTTCCAGGAGGCCGGCGCGCGCATCGCCGAAACCGCCCAGGCGGTCTGCGCCGGGGCCGGGCTGATCCTCAAGGTGCAACGGCCGCTCCCCGAGGAGACGGCGGCCTTCGACAAGGGCGCCATCCTGTGCGCCAAGGTCGACGCGCTGGTCCATCGGGACGAGATGACGGCCCTCGCCGACGCCGGGCTGACCGTGTTCGCCATGGAGCTGATGCCGCGCATCAGCCGCGCCCAGTCGATGGACGTGCTGTCCTCGCAGGCCAACCTGGCCGGCTACCGGGCGGTGCTCGACGGGGCGGCCGAACTGGGCCGCGCCTTTCCGATGATGATGACCGCGGCCGGCACCATCGCCCCGGCCAAGGTGTTCGTCATGGGGGTCGGGGTGGCCGGCCTGCAGGCGATCGCCACCGCCAAGCGGCTCGGCGCCGTGGTCACCGCGACCGACGTGCGCCCGGCCACCAAGGAACAGGTGGAGAGCCTGGGCGGCAAGTTCCTGGTCGTCGATCCGGAGATGGAGAAGGACGCCCAGACCGAGGGCGGCTACGCCAAGCAGATGCCGCCGGAGTATTTCGAGAAACAGCGCAAGGTGGTGGCCGAGCACATCACCAAGCAGGACCTGGTCATCACCACCGCCCTGATCCCCGGCAGGCCGGCCCCGGAACTGGTCACCGGGGAGATGGTGAGTTCCATGAAGCCGGGCGCGGTGATCGTCGACCTGGCGGTCGAGGCGGGCGGCAACTGCAAGCTGGCCAAGCCGGGCGAGGTGGTCGAGATCGACGGGGTGAGGATCGTCGGCCACGACAACGTGCCGTCGCGCCTGGCCGAGAACGCGAGCGCCCTGTTCGCCAAGAACCTGCTGAATTTCCTGACCCCCCACGTGGACAAGGACGGCAAGGCGCTGGCCTTCGACTGGGAGGACGAAACCGTCAAGGGCACGCTGGTCTGCAAGGACGGCCAGCTCGTGCATCCGGCGCTGACCGGGGAGGGCAACTGACATGGACGCGACCGAACTCGCCAACAAGGCCATCCAGCTGGCCGAGGAGGCCAAGCGGATGGCCGAGCAGGCGCTGCACCTGGCGGCCGACACGTCGACCGGTCTGGTCGGGGCGGGGATCGACAACGTGGCCGGCGCCGCGCAGGCGGGGCACGGCGATCCGTTCCTGTTCCTGTTCACGGTGTTCGTGCTGGCCGTCTTCGTCGGCTACTACGTGGTGTGGAGCGTGACCCCGGCCCTGCACTCGCCGCTGATGGGCGTCACCAACGCCATCTCGTCGGTGATCATCGTCGGCGCCCTGCTGGCCGCCGGACCGGAGGGCTTCGGGTTCTCCAAGATCATGGGCTTCCTCGCGGTGACGCTGGCCTCGGTCAACATCTTCGGCGGCTTCATCGTGACCCGGCGCATGCTCTCGATGTTCCGCAAGAAAGAGCGCAAGTAGGGGGACCCGACGATGAGCGCAATGGAAACCATCACCGGCCTCGCGTACCTGGTCGCGTCGGTCCTGTTCATCCTGGCGCTGCGCGGCCTCAGTTCGCCCGAGACCGCGCGCACCGGCAACATCTACGGCATGGTCGGCATGGCCATCGCCGTCGTCACCACCCTGCTGCAGCCGGGCGTGGTCAGTTACGGCCTGATCATCCTCGGCATCCTGATCGGCGGCTCGATCGGCACCGTGATCGCCCTGCGCATCCAGATGACGGCGCTGCCGCAGCTGGTCGCCGCCTTCCACAGCCTGGTCGGCATGGCGGCGGTGTTCGTGGCCGCCGCCGCCCTCTACAACCCCACCGCCTACGGTCTCGGGGCGCCCGGCGACATCGCCGGCGCGTCGTTGATCGAGATGTCGCTCGGCACCGCGATCGGCGCCGTCACCTTCTCCGGATCGGTGATCGCGTTCGCCAAGCTGCAGGGCATCATGAGCGGCAACCCGATCACCTTCCCGGCCCAGCACAAGATCAACCTGGCCATCGGGATCGTGATCCTGCTGCTGATCGTCGCGTTCGCGGTCACCGAATCCTACGCGGTGTTCTGGGCCCTCGCCCTGCTGGCCTTCGTGATCGGCTTCCTGATCATCATCCCGATCGGCGGCGCCGACATGCCGGTGGTGGTCTCGATGCTGAACTCCTACTCCGGCTGGGCGGCCTGCGGCATCGGCTTCACCCTGTCCAACGCGCCGCTGATCATCACCGGCGCCCTGGTCGGCTCGTCGGGCGCGATCCTGTCCTACATCATGT
>JANQGL010000041.1 GCA_028277325.1 Magnetospira sp. | reverse complement strand
AGATGAGCGCCGGCCGCACCCGGCTGGTCGTCAACTGCGGCGCCCATCCGCACCCCGAGAGCCCCTGGAACGTTCCCCTGCGGGCCACCGCCGCGCATTCCACGGCGGTGGTCGACGACACCCATTCGGCGGAGCTGCGCCCCCCCGGCGGGCTCGGCCGGCGGCGTCCCGGCGGCGTCCCGGTGCGGCGCCAGGAACAGGACAAAAGCCTCCTGGTGGACTGCGCCCACGACGGCTACGAGGCGCCGTTCGGCCTGATCCACCGGCGCCGCCTCTATCTGTCGGCCGACGGCACCGACCTGCGCGGCGAAGACCTGCTGGAGGGCGGCGGCGGCCACCGGTTCGCGGTCCGTTTCCATCTGCATCCGCGGGTTCAGGTGTCGCTGGTCGAGGGCGGGCAGGCGGCGCTGCTGAAACCGCCGGCCGGGGCCGGCTGGCGGTTCCTGGCCGACGGCGGCGACGTGGACCTGGAGGACAGCCTCTACATGGACGGCGCGGGCGAGGCCCATCGGACCCGCCAGCTGGTGATCGCCGGGCCGCTGACCGGGCAGGGCGCGCGCGTCAAGTGGCGGCTCCACAGGCTGGGCGGCTGAGCGCCGGCCCTACGTCCGTTCGCCGGCCCGCGGGAGGACGCCGTAGGGCTCGACCAGGTCCCAGACGTGGCCGGGGATCATGTTCTTCATCCGTTTGGGGTGCCGGCGGCGCAGGTGCAGCACCGTCTCGGCCGCCTTCATCTCGAGGCGCGAGCGGGCCAGTTCGAGGCCGCGCGGCCCCACCTTGGGCATCAGCCAGCCGGCCAGCGGCCGCGCCCAGTCGGGCATGCCGCGCACCGGCAGGCCGCCGGCGGCGCGTTCGGTGTTGGCGATGAAGCCCTTGACCGGTCCCTGGCGCTTGCCGGCGCCGCCCGGTTCGGCGGTGCGGATCTCGTCGCCCAGCAGGTCCAGCACCTCCTCGCCGCGCGCATTGCGGACCAGCAGCCACTGCTCGCCCTCTCCGCCCATGTAGCCGACGGTGATGTCGGCCAGGCTGTTGGTGTAGTCGACGCAGGTGCGGCAGGTCAGCGGGAAGAAGTCGTCCGGCAGCCTGGAGATCGGCAGGCGCAGGAACGGGATGCGCTTCCTGCCGCCGCCCTTGAACCGCATCTCCACGTGGTAGTCGTGCATGAACTCCAGGTAGGTCACGTCGTCCGGCCGGTCGGTCAGCAGGTTGAGGAAGGCGTGGAACATCTCGGTGCTGGTGTTGTCGGAGCAGGGGATGCCGACCACGGTCAGGGAGTCCAGGCCCAGGTCGGGTTCCAGCACCCGCAGCGGATAGACCTGGCAGGGGATCCCGATCACCGCCAGGTGCCGGTGGCCGCGGTCGCGCGCCGAGTCCAGGAGCGCCAGCAGGGGGGCGTGGCCCATCTTCATGCCCCGGCACCGGGCCAGGGCGTCCGGATCGGTGACGATCACCGGGCGCGGGCGCCAGGGATCGGCCGGGTCGGAGGCCATGCAGAGCACCGCGTCGGCCTGCCCGGTCTCCAGCAGCCGCTGGCCCAGCCGGGTGGTGATCCCGGTCCACTGGGCGCCCGGACGCGGCTCCTTCATGGCGCCCCGCAGCATCCGCCGGAACGGTCCGAAGAAGACCTCGTCGGGGCGCGCGGAGTCGCGCGCCCGGCCGTGCACGGCGCGTTCCACGGCCGGATAGTCGGGGCGGATGAACTGGCAGGCGCGGCCGCACCGTTTGGCGTCGGCGGTGCGCGACAGGCCGCAGTCGGTGCACAGGTCGCGCGGCGCCGGATCGGCCAGCGGCGGGGTCCACAGGAGGTCGGCGGTCATCGGGTCGATGGTCACGGAAGAGAATCCTCGCGGGCGGAACGGGCCTCGCCGGCCGCCCTTGAAGGGCCCGGCGACGATGGTGTATCACATTGTGCCGGATCGGGCGCCCCCGTGTCACCCAAGGACCCGCCGGCGCGAGTCCCGCGTTTCGGGAATCGTGCGTCCCGTGCGCGGCATCCCTTTAAAAAAGCCCCCAACTGGACTATAATAGAAAGTGTAGTAGTCTGATCTGGGCTCTGTCCGGACGGCATGTCCGGGACGGGCCGGTCACGGGATCGTAACGGAAGGCCGACCGATGGCATACATGCCACGCGTTCAGCAGGCGCAGGCCGCACCCCTGCCGGGCAACCGCCCGGTGCCGGGAGCGCCCAACGTCGCCTCCGTTTCGACCAACCAGGTGGAGGAGCTGAACCCGCGCACCGCGATCGGGTCGAGCACCTCCGATCTCCGGTTCCAGGACTACGCCCGCCAGGAGCAGAGCCAGGACCGCCGGCGCCGCTCCCAGGACATCCGCGTCGGACCGATGGTCTCGCGGACTCCGACCACCTTCGCCGCCCTGATCGCGGCGCAGGAGGACTATTCCACCGGCGCCCACAGCGACCAGCGGCGGGAGACCGCGCCGTTCGGCTACTACCTGGCGCGCGGCGTGGGCAGCTACGAAACCGCGCAGCGCATCGCCACCGGCACCCTGACCGACCGGGGCAACACGCTGAGTCTGGTATATTAGGTGTATTTTCCGGCCGTTTCCCAAATCGAAGACCGCTGACGCAAATCCACGCGCAGGTTTATAATGGGCCTTTCTTTCGGCTAGGGACGACCGCGCATGGCGCTGCTCGACGACGTGGTATCGGCGGCTTTGACCGGTCTGGCGCAGGCGACGCGGGAGGTCGGCCAGGCGGCCGCCAACCTGTCGCGGGTCGGCGCCTCCGAGCGCCAGGAACAGCCGGACGTCCCGGCGCCCAGGCCGCGCCCCCGGCGCCCGCAACCGCCGCCCGAGGACCGGACCCAGACCGGCACCGCGCCGCGGCCGCTGCCCCTGCAGACGGTCGTTCAGGCCGGCGAGGAGGAGGCCCGGCGGGCTCGCGAGGGCACCGATCCGACGGTCGAGTTCAGCCGCCTGATCCAGGGCGAGACCGCCTACCGGGCCAGCCTGCGCACCCTGGAGGCGGGGACCGAGATGTCGGATCGGGTGCTGTCGATCCAGGCGTAGCGGCCCGAGGAAAACGGGCGACCGCATCCCTCGAAGCGGCCGCCGGTCCCGAGGCGCGCCCTTCGGGGCGCCTCGGGGCGAGGCGGTTTCTCCTTGAATATCAACCTTATCCTGAGAGCCCAACTCGAAACCAGCCGAGCGGTTTCAGTTGGTTGTGTCGACCGTGAAGAACGCGGATCAGGCTGGGATTTGAGGATTTCCGGCCCGGATTTTGAGGCAAAGAGCCTCGATCCATCTGAGGATGAGGCGGAAGTTGTCGCCTGCGGCGGCGAGGACGGGGTTGATGGCGTCGCCCTGTTGACGGGCGAGGACGTTGCGGTCCATGCGGTGGCCGTGTTTCAGGTGCCCGACGACCGGCTCGACGGCGGCGCGGCGTTTCATCCGGCGCTTGATGGCGGGGGTGACCGCGCGACTCAGGCGGCGCCGGACGCCAGGCTCAGCAGCGCGTTGATATCGGTTTCGCGCTCGAAACTGACCACGAAGGACCGCCGATCGAACCGTCCCGGGACCGATCTCTCTTCCAGCGCCCAGTCGCCGCGACAGCGGGCGCGCAGGATGCCCTCCACCTCGGAGACCGTCTCGTCCGTCAAGTATTTGACCCGATAGCGATACTGTCCCATGCCTCGCCTCCACCTGCCGGCGCGCCCGCGGCGCCGGTCGGATCAGGATGCGACGCAAATGCTTGCCCATTGGTTAATCGGTCGCGCCACGCCGGCGCGGCGCCGGCCATGCGCTCGATATTCTCTTTGTGTTCTCTTTTTATTCGTGGTATGAACTCATCCCATGAGTCGACTCGGTTCCCAACGCCCAACCCCTCGACGCAGGAGAAACCCCATGTGGACCTGGACCATGACCAAGGATTTCGCCGCCCTCGGCCTGTTGTTCGCCGCCGTTTACGCCTGGACCGTGATCGGCGCCGTCCTGTGACGGCCCGCTCGGCCGCCCGGGTCGGCGTCGGCCGGCAGGGCGGCCGGCCCGGGGGCCGGGTCAGCCACCCGGCGTCCGGGGGACGCCTCGGGCGAACGGAGGCGAATTCTTACTACATGTGGGCATGGAGGTTTTCGCAACCACACCATGCTGCTTGTCAGCGCCGGACACGGCCACTAGGATAACGGATTGCCGCAACCGGGAACCGCCCTTCCATGAACGATCTCTTCCATGCCGCCAAGCCGACCAGCGCCGATTACTCGGCCAAGGACATCGAGGTCCTGGAGGGATTGGAGCCGGTGCGCCGGCGTCCCGGCATGTACGTCGGCGGCACCGACGAGCGGGCCCTGCACCACCTGGTGGCCGAGGTCCTGGACAATGCCATGGACGAGGCGGTGGCCGGCCACGCCGGGCGGATCGAACTGGAGCTGACCGCCGCCAACGAGATCACGGTGCGCGACAACGGGCGCGGCATCCCGGTCGATCCGCACCCCAGGTTCCGCAACAAGTCGGCCCTGGAGGTCATCTTCACCACCTTGCATTCGGGCGGCAAGTTCGGCGGCAAGGCCTATCAGACCTCGGGCGGCCTGCACGGGGTCGGGGTGTCGGTGGTCAACGCGCTGTCGGAGCACCTCGCGGTGGAGGTGGCGCGCGACCGCACCCTCTACGGCCAGACGTTCACGCGCGGCAGGCCGACCGGCAAGCTGAAAACCATCGGCGCGGTGCACAACCGGCGCGGCACCGAGATCACGTTCCGGCCCGACCCGCGGATCTTCGGCCACCGGGCGCAGTTCAAGCCGGCCACCCTGTTCCGCATGGCGCGCTCCAAGGCCTACCTGTTCCGCGGCGTCGAGATCCGCTGGGCCTGCGCCCCGGAGCTGCTGAAGGACGACGATCCGACGCCGCGGCGCGCCACCCTGCATTTCCCGGGCGGCCTGTCCGATTTCCTGGCCGACGGCCTGGACGGCCGCCCCACGCTGACCCCGACCCCGTTCGCCGGCACCGCCCGCCTGCCCGACGGGGCCGGCAAGGTGGAATGGGCGGTCGCCTGGCCGGACGACGAGGACGGCTTCTTCAACTCCTACTGCAACACGGTGCCGACCCCGCAGGGCGGCACCCACGAGACCGGCCTGCGCACCGCGCTTCTGCGCGGCTTGCGGGCCCATGGCGACCTGCTCAACAACCGGCAGGCCGCCAAGCTGACCGCCGACGACCTGACCGGCGGCGCCTGCATCATGCTGTCGCTGTTCATCCGCGAGCCGCAGTTCCAGGGCCAGACCAAGGAGAAGCTGGCCAGCGCCGAGGCGGCGCGGCTGGTCGAGGCGGCGGTGCGCGACCCGTTCGACCTGTGGCTGTCGGCCGACCCCGAGGCGGCACGGACGCTGCTCGAGCGCATCGTCGAGCGGGCCAACGCGCGGCTGCGCAAGAAGCAGGACAAGGACCTGAAGCGCGCCTCGGCGACCCGGCGGCTGCGCCTGCCCGGCAAGCTGGCCGACTGCACCCGCTCGATCCAGGCCGGCACCGAGCTGTTCATCGTCGAGGGGGACTCGGCCGGCGGTTCGGCCAAGCAGGCGCGGCGCCGCGACACCCAGGCGGTGCTCCCCCTGCGCGGCAAGATCCTCAACGTGGCCTCGGCGTCGTCCGACAAGCTGCGCGGCAACCAGGAGCTCAACGACCTGATGGAGGCGCTCGGCTGCGGCAGCCGCGACGGCTACGACGACCAGGCGTTGCGCTACGACAAGATCATCATCATGACCGACGCCGACATCGACGGCGCCCACATCGCCTCGCTGCTGATCACCTTCTACTATCAGGAGATGCCGAAGCTGATCGGGAACGGGCATCTCTACATCGCGCAGCCGCCGCTGTTCCGCCTCGCCCAGGGCGGCAGGGTGCTCTACGCGCGCGACGAGGCGCACAAGGACGAGCTGCTGGCCGGGCCGCTGTCCGGGCGCGCCAGGGTGGAGGTCAGCCGCTTCAAGGG
>JANQGL010000017.1 GCA_028277325.1 Magnetospira sp. | reverse complement strand
GCAATCGGCCCGGCTCGGCGTCGTTCGTCCTCGAACATGCCCGGCATGTCCTTCGTCCTAACTCCCGGAGCCGGGCCGATTGCGCACGAACCGAGGCTCCCAAGATGATTGTCTACAGGCCCTAGGCGGTGGCCGTCGCCGCGCGGCGGGCGCGGCGCGCTTGCGACAGATAGACCAAGCCGGCCAGCAGGATCGCCGGCAGGAACATGATCTGCTTGGGCGGCCGGTCGGACGGCACGTCGAGGCTGACGATCCGCCAGCCGTTCTGGACCCCCTGCCGTTCGGCGTAGCCGCCCCAGGTGACGAAGACCTCCAGGTTGTCGTCGAACAGCTCGGGCTGCATGCCGAGGCTCCGGTCGAAGCGCGCCAGGCCGCGTTCGGCCGGGTCGTCAAAGGCGGCGCCCGCCGCGTCCTCCGGCACCCGGATCCGCAGGATCCGGGTAAACGGCTTCTGGTTGACGTCCCTGCCGAGGAGATTGATATGGATGTCGGTGCCGGGCGCCAGGCGGCCGAACTCCGCCACCACCTCGGCCGGCGCGTGGCGTTCGTAGGGGTCGTAGACCTTGTCCCAGAAGTAGCCGGGGCGGAACAGGGTGAAGGCGATGAGCAGCAGCGCCAGGGTCTCGTAGGCCCGGTTGCGGGTGACGAAGAAGCCCTGCGTCGCGGCGGCGAACATCATCATCGCGCCCACCGCGGCGGCGACCACCATTGCCAGGTGCACCGGGCCCTCGATGTTGATCATCAGCAGCTCGGTGTTGAAGATGAACAGGAACGGCAGGATCGCGGTGCGGATGTCGTACATGAAGCCCTGCAGGCCGGTGCGGATCGGATCGCCGCGGCTGATCGCGGCGGCCGCGAAGGCGGCCAGGCCCACCGGCGGCGTGTCGTCGGCCAGGATGCCGAAATAGAACACGAACATGTGGGCGGCGATCATCGGCACGATCAGACCGCTTTCCGTGCCCAGGGAGACGATCACCGGGGCCATCAGGCTGGACACCACGATGTAGTTGGCGGTGGTCGGCAGGCCCATGCCGAGCAGCAGGCTGATCATGGCGGTGAATATCAGAACCAGGATCAACTGGCCGCCGGAGATCAGTTCGACGAACTCGATCATCACCTGGCCGAGGCCGGTCAGGGTCACGGTGCCGACCACGATGCCGGCGGTCGCCGTGGCGACGCCGATCCCGACCATGTTGCGGGCGCCGTTGATGAGGCCGCCGACCAGGTCGGTGAATCCCTCGGCGACCACCCGGGCCTCCCGCTCGTCGTCGCCGCGCATCAGGGCCTTGAGGGGCTTCTGGGTGACCACGATGAAGGCCATGAACACCACCGCCCAGAACGCCGACAGGCCGGGCGAGAAGCGCTCCACGGTCAGCAGCCAGACCAGGACCAGCACCGGCAGCAGGAAGTGCAGGCCGGCTTTCACGGTCGGGCCGACCGGCGGCAGTTGGTCGATCTCGTGGCTCGGCGGCAGGTCGGGGACCCGGGTCGCCACCCGCAGCAGGGCCAGATAGGCCAGTATCAGGACGCCCGCCATCACCCAGGGCGTGGCGTCGCCGGCGACGTCCTTGGTCCAGCCCATGGTCGGCGGCAGCACCCAGACCAGGGCCCCGAGGACGATCAGGACGCTCGAAACGCCGATCAGCCGGCCCTTCAGCCCCATGCCGTGCACTCGGGGGAGGCCCCGCATGCCGGCCTTCATGGCCTCCAGGTGAACGATGTAGACCAGGGCGATGTAGGAGATGATCGCCGGCAGGAAGGCATGCTTGATCACCTCGATGTAGGAGATGCCGACGTATTCGACCATCAGGAAGGCGGCGGCGCCCATGATCGGCGGCGTCAGCTGGCCGTTGGTCGACGAGGCGACCTCCACCGCGCCGGCCTTCTCGGGCGGGAAGCCGACCTTCTTCATCAGCGGGATGGTGAAGGTGCCGGTGGTCACCACGTTGGCGATCGACGACCCGGAGATCATCCCGGTCATCGCCGAGGACACCACCGCCGCCTTGGCCGGGCCGCCGCGCAGGTGGCCGAGCAGGGAGAACGCCACGCGGATGAAGTAGTTGCCCGCCCCGGCCTGCTCCAGGAGGGCGCCGAACAGGACGAACAGGAACACCATGGTCGCCGAGACGCCGATGGCGACCCCGAAAACCCCCTCTGTAAGCAGCCAGTAGTGGGACGCCGCCTTGTTCACCGAGGCCCCCTGGTGGGCGATCACGTCCGGCATGTGGGAACCGGCGAAGGCATAGGTGAGGAACACGATGGCGACCACCATCAGCGGCGGCCCGAGGGCGCGGCGGGTGGCCTCCAGCAGCAGGACGACCCCGATCACCGCGACCACCACGTCGGCCTGGATCGGTGCGCCGGGCCGCATCGCCAGGGAATCCTTGAGCGCCACCAGATAGAGACAGGTGGCGGCGGCGACGATCGCCAGCCCCCAGTCGAGGACCGGGATATGCCGGCGCGGCGACGTCTTGAACGCCGGATAACTCAGAAAGGTCAGGAAGATCGAGAACGCCAGGTGGATCTGCTTGACCACCGTCTCGTTCATCCAGGGGGTGAACTCGAGAACCAGCGGCGAGGCCACGTAGACCTGGAATACCGACCACGTCAGGGCGGTGAGAAGCAGAAACCTGTGGATCAGCGGGTTGTCGGGCTTGCGGGCGCCGGTGTCGGCCTCCGCGATCATGTCCTGCAGCAGCTCGTTCTGCGCGCCGCCGCCGGCCGTCTCGCCGTTGCCCTTGCCCATGCCTGTTTCCCCGCCGTTCGCCAGTGGTCTCCCCGTGTTCCCCGGGGGACGGCGGCGCCGCCCCCCGGTGGGCTTGAACGGTCTATTCGATCAGACCGGCCTCGCGGTAATAGCGGACCGCCCCCTCGTGCAGCGGCGCCGACAGACCGGCCGTGACCATCTCTTCCTTCTTCAGGTTGCCGAACGCCGGGTGCAGCTTCTTGAAGGTTTCGAAGTTCTCGAACACCGCCTTCACCACCTGATAGACCACTTCCGGCGGCGTCCGGGTCGACGACACGAAGGTGGTGCCGACGCCGAACGTAGCGACGTCCTGGTCGGAGCCCCGGTACATGCCGCCCGGGACCGTCGCCATCCGGTAGTACGGGTTGTCGGCGACCAGTTTCTCGACCACCGGGCCGGTGACCTCGGCGATCACCGCGTCACAGGTGGTGGTGGCTTCCTTGATCGACCCGTTGGGGTGGCCGACGGTATAGACGAAGGCGTCGTACTTGTTGTCGCAAAGGCCCTTCGACTGCTCGGCCGGCTTCAGTTCGGAGGCCAGCCGGAAATCCTCCATGGTCCAGCCGTAGGCGGCCATCAGGACTTCCATGGTGCCGCGCTGGCCGGACCCCGGATTGCCGACGTTGACCCGCTTGTCTTTCAGGTCCTCGAAGGTGCGGATGTCGGAATCGGCCCGGGCGACCACGGTGAACGGTTCCGGATGCACCGAGAACACGGCGCGCAAGCCCTCGAACGGTCCCGCCTCCTCGAACCGGCTGCTGCCGTGGTAGGCGTGGAACTGCCAGTCGGACTGGGCGACGCCCATGTCCAGTTCGCCGGCCCGGATGGTGTTGATGTTGTACACCGAGCCGCCGGTGCTCTCGACCGAGCAGCGGATTCCGTGTTCCTTGCGGCCCTGGTTGACGAGGCGGCAGATCGACCCGCCGGTCGGGTAGTACACCCCGGTCACGCCCGCGGTGCCGATGGTGATGAACCGCTGTTCGGCCTGCGCCGGAGCCAGTCCGGCGGACAGATAGGCACCGGCCGCCATGGCCGCGGCCAGCGTGGTCATCCTGAACATTTTCATCGGAGAACTCTCTCCCCTTGCTGAGGTTCCCAGTTCGGGGGGCACAGGGTTGCCGAGCGCCCGCCCGCCTTTCCGGTGGCGCTCCCGAGCCCTTGGAAGCGCCGGCTCAGGGGCCAGCCTAACCCCGATTCCGAGGGGCCGGCAACCCCGATTCCTATTACGGAAGTGTATTATTATCCGGTCGGTCCTCGCGCCGGCGTTGATTATCTCGGATCGTCCGGGCGGCCTCCGAACAGGGCCCGCGCCTCGCCCGGATTCGCCGGGCGCCGCCCCATGGCAACCGCGATCTCGCGCAGCCGGCGCACCTGATCCGCGTTGTCGGCCGCCAGGCGGCCGTTCGGATGCCGGATGTTGTTCTCGAAGCCGACCCGCAGGTGGCCGCCGAACGCCGCCGCCGCCGCCAGGCAGGCCGTCTCGGTGCGGCCGAACGCGCAGCACATCCAGTCCAGGCCGGCGCTCCGACCGAGAAACGGCAGCAGGTCGGCCGGATCCGACACCCGTCCGGCGGCATGGCGGCCCAGGACGAAGATCGCCTGCCGAAGCCCGTCCGGCACCACGCCGCGCGCCTTGAGATCGTGCAGACGGTCCAGGGCGGCGGCGTCGTAGAGGATGATCTGGGCGCCGATCCGGGCCTCGGCGATCCAGTGCAGGAACGCGCGTGCGGCCGATTCCGACTCCGCGTCGGGAACCAGTTCCCGCAACGCCAGGGACGTCGCCTCGGGGAGCAGCTCGCGCACCACCGCCATCTGCGCCTCCGGCGCGTAGCGGCCGGCCGACTCGGTGGTGATCTGGATCAGCAGGCGGTCGCCCACCGCGTCGCGGACCTGCGCCGTCGCCTCGCGGTAGCGGCCGGCGTCCAGCGTGTGGCCGCCGGCGTCGTCGCGCACGTGCAGATGGACCATCGAGGCCCCCTCGTCGGCGCAGGCCTCGGCGCACACGGCGAGCTGCGCCGGGGTGACGGGCAGGGCCGGATGGTCGGCCGGCATCCGCCGCGCCCCGGTCGGCGCGACGCCCAGGACAACCGGGTCCGGAGCGGTCACCGGCGGTCTCCGATCGCAGCGTCGATCGACCGCGCCAGGCGCTCGACGATCTCGTCCACCTGCTCGGCGGTGACGATATAGGGCGGCGCCAGCAGCACGTGATCGCCGGACACGCCGTCCACGGTGCCGCCGTTCGGATAGCAGATCAGGCCGTTGTCCATGGCCCGTGCCTTGATCGCCGCATGCAGTCGGTCGGTCGGCGGGAACGGCGTCCCGGTTGCGCGGTCGGCGACCAGTTCGACGCCGACGAACAGGCCGCGGCCGCGGATGTCGCCCACCCGGGGGTGATCGCCCAGACGCTCGTGGAGACGGCGCCGCAGGCGGTCGCCCATCGCCCGCACGTTGGCCAGGAGATCGCGCTCGCGGATCGTCCGCTGGGTCGCCAGGGCGGCGGCGCAGGCCACCGGGTGGCCCATGAAGGTATGCCCGTTGAGGAAGGTGGCGCCGCGCTGGCGGAACGCGCCGAACACCCGGCTGGACACCAGCACCGCGCCGATCGGCTGATAGCCGGCGGCCAGCCCCTTGGCGACGCACATCAGGTCGGGGGCCACGCCTTCCCGGTCGATGGCGTGCAGGGTGCCGCAACGGCCGAGGCCGCACATCACCTCGTCGGCGATGAACAGGATGCCGTGGCGGTCGCAGATGTCGCGGATCCGCTTGAAGTAGCCGCGCGCCGGCGGCACCACGCCGCCGGTGGCGCCGACCACGGTCTCGCAGATGAAACCGGCCACGTTTTCCGGCCCGAGGCCCAGGATGGCGTGCTCCAGCTCGTCGGCCACCCGCACCGCGTAGGCGTCTTCGGTCTCGTCGGGCTGGCGGTCCCGGTACGGGTTGCAGGGCTCGATATGGGCCGACGGCATGAGCAGCGGATCGAACGCCGCCCGGCGCTGCGAGTTGCCGCCCACCGACAGCGCGCCCAGGGTGTTGCCGTGGTAGCTCTGCCGCCGGGCGATGAACCGCCGGCGGTCCGGCTGCCCGGTCTCGACGAAATACTGGCGGGCCATCTTGAGGGCCGTCTCCACCGCTTCCGAACCGCCGGAGGTGTAGCAGACCCGATCCATGCCCGGCGGCGCCCCGGCGATCAGTTCGTCGGCCAGGTCCTCGGCCGCCCGCGAAGTGAAGAACCCGGTATGCGCGAACGCCATGGTGTCGATCTGCGCCTTCACGGCGGCGCGCACCACCGGGTCCGAATGGCCCAGGCAGGACACCGCGGCGCCGCCCGAGGCGTCGAGGTAGCGCCGGCCGTCGGCGTCGATCAGGTAGGCGCCGTCACCGGCCACGGCGACCGGCGGGAGGGACTGCGATTGGCGGTGGAAGACGTGCGTCATCTGGCTGTCGCTTCCCAATAGGTTTCGAAGGCGTCGAGGTTGCGCTCGCTTTCCTCGATGGCCTGCACGGCGTCGTCCTCGCCGAGCGCGACGACCAGCACCACCAGGGCCTCGGCGGCGGCCACGGTGGCCGCGGTGGACTGGAAGAAGGACGGGCTTTCGTTGGCGATCACCAGGGTCTCGTCGGCCGGTTCGGCGAGCGGCGACAGACGGCTGTCGGTGAGCGCCGCGACGGCGGCCTTGCGGCGCCGCGCGAACCGGGCGGCACGCACGCTGTCGCGCGAATACGGCTGGAAGCCGAACACCAGCAGAAGATCGCCGGGACCGATGCCGCGCAGGTCGTCGACCACCATGCCGCCGGCGCCGCCGACCAGGACGCTGTTGCGTTTCACCATCCGGTAGGCGTGGTGGAAGGTGTGGGCGGCCGGGAAACTGGCCCTGAGGCCCAGCACGTGCACCGTGCGCGCGGCGTTGACGCGCAGCGCGATGTCGCGCATCGCCGCCTGCCCCTCGATCCCGAAGGTGGCGACGATGTTGTCGAGGGCGTTCTGCTGCAGGGTGCCGAGCAGGGCGTCGGCCGGGTCCGACCCGCGATCGGTGCGCAGCGCCCGCACCTTGCCGGCGAACCGGCGGTTGCGGCGCAGGCGGTCGCGGAACGGCTGCCGCAGGTCCTCGAAGCCGTCCAGGCCGATCGCCTGGGCCAGCCGCACCATGTTGCTCGGATGCACCCCGGCCGCGTCGGCCAGGCCGCGCATCGAGGTCAGCGCCACCTCGTCCGGATGATCGAGCAGGAACCGCGCCGCCTGCCGAAGCCTCGGGCTGAGAGACGGGAACGAGGCGGAAAGGCGGTGGCTGAGGGTCTCGTAATCCATCGGGGCGGGGCGGTACGGTGAAGGCGTTGACATTGAAACGCAAATCCACCGCTAATGCAACACATATTTCATATAAAAGTTAATTTGCAACATTTGTTGCAGTCTGGTGCGGTCCAGCCGGCCCCCGGACGCGCGCCCGGCACCGGACCGGGACCCGAAACCGTTGCAGAACGGCAACGCGCTCCTTACAGTCGGATCCCGTCGGCCCGCGCGGTCGGGTCGCACCGTTGGAGGGGGAACCAAATGAACCTGAAGGAATACATCCGGGGCGTGCCCGATTTCCCGAAACCGGGAGTCCTGTTCTATGACATCTCGACCCTGCTGGCGCATCCGGACGCCTGGCAGGTGGCCATGGGGCGCATGGCCAAGATCGTGAGCCGGTGGCAGCCGGACGTGCTGGCCGGCATCGATTCACGCGGTTTCCTGACCGCCGCGCCGCTGGCCCTCAAGCTCGGGCTCGGTTTCGTGATGCTGCGCAAGAAAGGCAAGCTGCCGGGGCCGACCATCTCCCACAGCTACGACCTGGAATACGGCAGCGACACCATCGAGGTCTGCGAGGATCTGGTGGCGCCGGGGCAGCGGGTGGTGATCCTGGACGACCTGCTGGCCACCGGCGGCACCATGCGCGCCTCGCTGGAGCTGCTGCGCCGGGTGGGGTCGAAGCCGGTCGGCGCGGCCTGCCTGATCGAGCTGGCGTTCCTGAACGGGCGCCAGTACGTGGACGTGCCCTGCGAAGCCCTGATGGTCTACGACGAATAGGCGACCCGGCGGACGGATCGCGGCCCTCCCCCGCGAAGGGCCGCGTCAGCGGGCGGCGCGGCGGGTGGTCGCCGGGCGCGCCTGAGGATCGGCCAACGGCAGCGAAAACCGGAACACGGTGGCGTCGCCGGCCGACGTGTCGAGCCAGATCCGTCCGCCGTGGCGTTCGACGATGCGCTTGCACAGGGCCAGGCCGATGCCGCTGCCCGGGTACATGTCCTTGGTGTGGAGGCGCTTGAAGATCACGAAAATCTGATCGGCGAACAGCGGGTCGATGCCGATCCCGTTGTCGCGCATGAACAGGACCGCCTCGTCGCCCGAGATGTCGGCGCCGATCTCGATCACCGGCGTTCGGTCCGGATGCCGGAACTTGATGGCGTTGCCGATCAGATGCTGGAACACCTCCTGAATCTGGAACTCGTCGCACCAGACGATGGGGAGCGGCCGGATCTGCACCTCGGCCGCGGACTCCCGGATGTCGTCGTCCAGGTTGCCCAGCGCCGCGGTGACGATCCGCCGCGCATCGACATCGGCGAACGGATGAACCCGCGTCTGGGTGCGCGAGTAGGCCAGAAGGTCCTCCACCTGCCGGCTCATCCGCTTGCCGCTTTCGGCCAGGAACGACAGGAACTCCCGCATCGAGGAATCCACTCCGTCGCCCAGGCGGCGGCTGATCAGCTCGGCGTAGCTGGCCACCAGGCGCGCCGATTCCTTGAGGTCATGCGACGCGAAATTGGCGAACCGCTCCAGTTCGGTGTTCGATTTCGTCAGTTGATCGATGGTCTTGTGGAGGCTTTCCTCGATCGCCTTGCGTTCCACCTCCTCCTCGCGCAGCCGCGCCATGGTCGTGTTGACCTCGGCCGTGCGCATGGCGACCAGATCTTCCAGGCGGTCCTTCTCGCGCTGCAGAGTCTCCTCGATCTCGGTGCGGCGGGTCACGTCCTCGAACAGCGTCATGGAGCCGGCAAAGGTCCCGCTTTCGTCCGTCAGGTGAATAACCGCCACCTCGAACTGACGGATCCCATGGCGCGTGTGCATGACCCGCTCGCAACGCTCCTCCTCGCCGAACTCGCGCACGAACCGCACCAGGTCCTCCGACAGATAGGGCATCTCGCCCTCGCCGTAGTAGACCGCCCCCGGCACCGAGGGGCCGACGAACAGGTCGCGCGCCGCGGCGTTGATGTCGTCGATCACCCCGGCATCGTCGATCAGCACGATCGGCGCGGCGATGGATTCGAAGATCTGCCGATAGCGGACCAGCGACTCGTCCGCCAACACGCCCGGGCCGGTCTCCGGCGGCGCCGCGAGGACGATTTCAGCCGGCCATTCGGTCAGCACCTCGAACTCCAGGTTGTCGAACATGCGGTCGATCAACCCCAGTCGCGCCTCGCGGTCGCCGGCCCGGTCGGCGTCCTGCCGGACCATCAACTCCCGGTAGGTGTCGCGGAAGTGCTTGAGCAAGGTCATGAAGCTGACCAGCGTAATGCCGCGCTTCCGGTGCAGCGACGCCTGTTCGCGCCCGAACTGGCCGACCAGGGGGTCGGCGGCCTCGCCCTTGTCCAGCACCAAGGCCACCAGGCCATTGATGCGGATAACGGCGTTCCGCAGGATCGGGTTCTTGAGGGCGAACGAAAACGTCTTGGATCCCGTTTCCACCCGGGACAGGACGCGCTGAACGATCCACTCCGTCTCGGTGGAAAATTCTTCCCGAAGGCGCTCCATGGTCCCTTGCATGCGAGTGGTCATTGGATGTGTCGGACATCCTGGAGTCTACACCACGCGACCCGGCAACGATACGAATTTACGTGCCGGCTTCTCGCCGCTTCGCGGCCGGAACGGCCGTCCATCGGCCGCGGACGGACCCCCTGACGCCCGTCGCGCCGCACGCCCCCGCACCATGCGGCGATGCCTGTTCTGCCGGACCCTCGGGGCGTTATCCCGGGCTTCACGACTCAAAGGGCGCTCTTCGGCTTGGCGTTCCGGTGTCGTTGGGCACCGTCGCGCCGGCCGAAGCCGGCGGTCACGGCGCGGCCGCGTAATCGATCCGGTAGATCGCGCCGTTGGCGTCATCGGACACCAGAAGCGTTCCGTCCCACAGCACCGCCACGTCGACCGGGCGGCCCCAGGACTCGCCATCGACCAGCCAGCCCTCGGCGAACACCTCCTTGGCGAGCGCCCGCCCGGCGTCGTCGAAGCGCACCCGCATCACCCGGTAGCCGTCCGGGACCGACCGGTTCCAGGAGCCGTGCTGGGCCACCAAGGCGTCGTTCCGGTACGCGGCCGGGAACCGCGCCCCGGTGTAGAAGCGAAGGCCGAGCGCCGCCACGTGGGCGTTGAAGGGAATCACCGGCAGCCGGGTGTCGGCGGGCGGCGTCTGGGCCGCGAAGTCGTCGGTGCGATGGGACCCGCCGCCGAAGTACGGGAATCCGAAATGCAATCCCGGTTCGGGGGCGTGATTCAACTCGTCATTGGGCGCGTCGTCCCCCATCCAGTCGGCCCCGTTGTCGGTGAAGAACAGTTCGCCGGTCAGCGGATGGAAATCCATGCCGACCGAATTGCGGACCCCGGTGGCATGCACGGTCGGCGTCCAGGTCTCCGGATCGAACCGCAGGATCGATCCTTCGAGGCCGTTCGGGGCGCAGACGTTGCAGGCCGCGCCCACCGCCACGTAGAGCGCCCCGTCGGGGCCGAACGCGGCATAGCGCCAGCCGTGCCAGCGGCGGTCCGGCAGGTCGTCGAACAGCACCTCGGCGCGCATAGGTCCGTCCGGCGGCAGCGCCGCGACGGGCATCCGCAGCAGGCGATGCTGCTCGACCACGTAGAGGTGACCGTCGCGCCAGGCGACGCCGTTCGGCACCTTCAGCCCGGACGCCACCTGGAAGGCCTCGTCGGCGGCGCCGTCGCGGTCGCGGTCGACCACCGCGAACACCCGATCGTCGCGGGTGCCCACGAACACCGCGCCCAACTCCGGCGCCACGGCCAGCGACCGCGCGCCGGGCACCCGCGCCCAGACGGCAATGGAGAACCCCGCCGGCAGGCGAATCCGTTCGAGATCGGCCGCCACGTCGGCACGGGCGCAACCTCCCGACAGAAGAACCATGCACAGCGTGACGATCAGACCAGGACGCATGGGGAGACTGTGAGTCGCATGTATGGCGAAGTCAAGGCGCCGGTCGGCGGTTGGCGAGACTGATCCCGGCGACGATCAGCCCCAGACCGGCCGCGTGATACCAGCGGAACGCCTCGCCCAGCAGACCGACCGCGAGCAGGCCGGCGAACACCGGCAGCAGGTGGATGAACAGGCCGGCCCGGCCCGGCCCGACCAGCTCCACCCCGCGGTTGAAGAACAGGTAGGACAGGATCGACGGAAACACCATCACGTAGCCCACCGCGCCCAGGGTCACCGGGTCGGTGAGCCGCATCACGTCGCCCGACAGGTGTTCGGCCGCGTAGAACGGCGCCAGCGCGACCAGCCCGACCAGAAAGGTGATCCAGACGAAGCTCAGCGGATGCACCGGCGGCCGGCGCTTCACGGCCACCGAATAGATGGCGTAGGAGATCACCGCGACCAGGACCAGAAGGTCGCCCCGGTTGAGCCCCAGGTCGGCCAGCACCG
This sequence comes from Magnetospira sp., assembly GCA_028277325.1. Taxonomy (GTDB): domain Bacteria; phylum Pseudomonadota; class Alphaproteobacteria; order Rhodospirillales; family Magnetospiraceae; genus JANQGL01. The sequence continues at coordinate 3,986 of JANQGL010000017.1, read as the reverse complement.
CCGGATCGCCGCGCGTCACCACGGTCAGCACCCCGACCGTGGAAACCACGAGGCCGAAAATCTGGATCGGCCGGAACGACTCGCCCAGGGCCAGGAACGACAGCAGCACGATCAGCGCCGGCATGGCCGACTGCAGCAGCGCCCCGTTGATCGCCACCGTGTGATGCAAGCCCATGTAGACCAGGGTGTTGAAGACGGTGATCCCGGTCACCGAGCAGAGCAGCACGTTGCGCCAGCCGGCCCGCAGCGCGGGCAGGTCGCGGCGCAGGTGGCGCAGGGCGAACGGGGTGAGGATGAGCAGCGCCCCGGCCCAGCGCCAGAACGCCAGGCCGACCGGCGGCACGTCCTGGTTGACCGCCCGGCCGACGATGAAGTTGATCGCCCAGAACGCCACCGCGAGGGTCAGCAGCAGGTAGGGGTTGGCGTAGAGGCGTGACAGCATCGGGAGAATCTTGGCCGGCCGACGAATCGACCCGGGTTGGCAGGACATCGTCCGCCCGGGCGCGTCCCGGCGGAACGCCGCGCCGGGCCGGGGACCGGCCGCGGCGCCCGGTCAATGGACCGGAAGCGGGAACAGGTCTTTCTGGAGCGCCGCGGCGGCCGCGCTCGCGGCATCGGGCGCGACGCCGAGCCGCCGGCCGTTGGCGGCGAAGAGTCCGTAGACGGTCTCGCCCCCCGCCAGGATCGGCTCCACGTAGGCGATCTCGTTCAGCCCCCAGGCCGCGAATTCGTCGGGCCCGAAAGCGGTCGCGGCGGCGGCGCGACCGTCGGTATGCGGGGCATTGGTCATGGCATCGTTCCTTCTCACGGGCGCCGTCGTCCTCGACCGGCGCCGGCACGGTCGGCGCGCCGCCTATTGGGCGGCGAGCGTTTCCGGCGCGTCGCCACCGGTTTCGATCCGGATCTGCCGGACCCGGCTTTCCGGCTCGCGGCGCACCAGATCCACGTGCAGGAGTCCGTTGTCGAGCCGCGCGCCCAGCACCTCGATTCCCTCGGCCAGCACGAAGCTGCGCTGGAACTGGCGGGCCGCGATGCCGCGATGCAGGAAGACGCGCTCGCTGTCGTCCTCCGAGCTCTGGCCGCGCACCATGAGCTGGTTCTCCTCCACCGTGATCGCCAGGTCGGCCATCCGGAAACCGGCCACCGCGAGCGTGATGCGCAGGCGGCTGTCGCCGATCTGCTCGATGTTGTAGGGCGGATAGCCGTCGGCCGACGTTTTGGCGACCCGGTCGAGCAGCCGCTCGAAATGGTCGAACCCGAGCAGCAGCGGGCTGTTGAAGGCGGATACCCTGGTCATGTCGATCTCCTCCACGAGCGAGTCCCACGCGGACCGTCGCGCGACGGCACCGCCGGACCCCGTCGCGGGCATCCGGCGCGGGGGCCTCAAGGCACCTCCGCGTTCCCGGTAAATGTGGTCGGATGGCGGCGGCGCGTCAAGCCGGCGCGGCGACCAGGCGCGACAGGCCGACGAAGGCGGGGTTCGGATGGGTCGCCACCCAGCTGGGAATCTCGGCCAAATAGCCGGCGAACCGCCCCTTGGCCTCGAACCGGGCCCGGAACCCGGAGTCGGCGAAGCGCCCCAGATAGCGCGGCACGATGCCGCCCATCACGAACACCCCGCCGCGTGCCCCGACGCTCAGCGCCAGGTTGCCGGCCACCGTGCCGAGCAGGGCGAAGAACATCTCCAGGGCGTCGGCGGCCGGGCCGGGCCGGTCGGCGGCGGCGCCCACGGCGGCCGCGTCGAGGGCCTCCGGGGGCCGGCCATCGAGCTCGCAGAGGGTTCGGTGGAGCAGCTCCAGCCCGCTCCCCGACAGCAGGCGCTCCGCCGAGACGTGCCCGTACCGCTTGCGCAGGCGGGCGATCACCGCCGCCTCGCGGTCGTCGGCCGCCGGCAGGGTGGCGTGACCGCCCTCGCCGGGCAGGGCGATCCAGCCGCCGTCCCGCGGGATCACGCTGGCCACGCCGAGCCCGGTACCGGGGCCGAGCACCGCGATCGGGGCGTCCGGGCGCGGCGTCCCGCCGCCCACCTGCACCCGGTCGCCCGGCCCCAGTTGCGGTGCCGCCAGGGCATTGGCCGCGAAATCGTTGATCACGTCGAGGGTATCGAGGCGCAGCGCCCGGCGGGTCTCGGCGACCGAGAACCGCCAGGCGCTGTTGGTCAGTTCGATGCGGTCGCCGTCGACCGGGCAGGCGACCGCGAAGGCGGCGCGGCGCGGCGGGTGCGGGGGACGGACCTGATCCAGATAGGCGGCGGCGGCCGCCGCCGGGCCCTCGAACGCGTTGCAGGGCAGGGTCACCGCGTCGCGCGGACCGGCCGCCGGATCGCACAGGGCGAAGCGGATGTTGGTGCCCCCGATGTCGGCGATCAGGCCGACCAAGGCGTCACGCCGCCAGCCGCCTCGGGGTGCCGAGCAGCCGGGCCAGGTCGCGCTCGACGTCGCGCAGTTGCGCCTCCAGGTCGCCGCACACCATGTCGATCCGGTGGGCGGCGCGGGTCAGGGCGACGAGCCCCTCGGCGATCGCGCCGATTCCGTCACCGGACCGCGCCGGCAGGTCGTCGGCCAGGCGGTCGCCGAACGCCTCGTCGCGCAGGCGGCCATAGCAGGCGATGGTGACCGCCAGTTCCAGGTGGAACCGGGCCGGCCGGCCGGCCAGGCCGCAGGCGGCGATGTATCGCCGCCAGTCGGCGTCGCGGGACAGGCGGACCAGGGCCTCGGGAATCGCCGTCGGCAGGCTGCGCGGATCCAGGCCGCGGCAGATGTCGAGCCAGGCCCGGATCACCTCCAGGCTGGCGGTGTCGCCGAGCGGCACGCCGCGGCGCAGAGCCGCGCAGAGTCGGCTCTCGAAGGCGTTCCGCTCGTCGGTCGGTCGGATCAGCATGACGATCTCCCGGGTTCCAAGTGGCGGTGTCGCCGCTTGCGCGGCCTCGCGGGAAAGAGTAGGACCGAACCGGTTAATCAAGCATGAACGCAGGGTCGCGATGCCCGAGTCACCGTGGAGCGCCTTTTTCCGCCGCAACCGCCCCAGCCTGATCCGGCTGGCGATGTTCATCGGCGTCACCCTGGTCGTCGCGCTGCCGACCGGGGGCACGCGGGCGCTCGCGGTGATGAGTTTCCTGTTCTGGATCGGGGCCATGGTGTCGGCGGTCACCGCCACGGTGCGCCGCGAGCTCCTGCACGGCGCGCCGAACCTGACCCGATGGGACGAATCCCTGTTCCTATTGCTCCTCGGCCTGCTCACCGGGTTCGCGGTCCCCACCTGACGTGGCGGCGGCGCCGGTCAAATCGGCCAGACGCACCCGCAGGCGGGTCGCCACCGCGTGCGGCACCCGGAGCAGCCAGCCGTCGAACCGCGTCGCCGCGCGGCGCAGCGGACCGGACCGCCCGCCGCCCGCCGCGACCACGGTCAGGCGCGCCCAGTCGGCGTCGTCGTGACGGGTCAGGCTGAGGCGCAGCAGGTCGCCGTCGAAGGTTTCGGCGGCGATCCGCAGGGTGTGGTCGGGATCGAACGGCACCTGATCGGCCCGCCGCACGTCGTCCAGTCGCAGGTCGGCCAGCGCCCCGGCCAGCGACGCGAGGTCCTCCGGATCGGCCGCCGGAACGCCGGGCGGCTGCTCGGCGAGGCGCAGCGGCGCCCCCGGGACGGTCCGCGCCAGGGCGATCACCTGGCCGTCGGCATGCCGTATCGCCAGGCGCCGCAGGCGGTCGGCCGGCAAATCGACCACCCGGCGCGCCATCCAGTCCACCGGGTCCGGCGACACCGCCAGGCGGCCGCCGGCCAGCCAGCAGCGGTCCTCGTCGGGGGCCCGCACGAACAGGGTGTCGCGGCCCAGGGCGGGCACCGACTTGCCGATCAGCAGGGCGGCGACGGTGCGGCCGTCGGCATCGGCGAGAACGATCCTTTGGGCCCGCGAGTCCGGGTCGCGCGGATCGCGCAGATTCAGCCGCGCATGATTGCGCGGGTCGGCGGTGCGCCGTTCCAGCTTT
>JANQGL010000013.1 GCA_028277325.1 Magnetospira sp. | reverse complement strand
GCAATCGGCCCGGCTCGGCGTCGTTCGTCCTCGAACATGCCCGGCATGTCCTTCGTCCTAACTCCCGGAGCCGGGCCGATTGCGCACGAGCCGAGGCTCCCAAGATGATTGTCTTCAGGCCCTAGGCCACGAACACCCGCTCCAGGGCGCCGCGCGTGACGTTGCCGGCGCCGTCCTCCGCTTCGATGTGGTAGCGCAGGTCGCCCGCTCCCTCGGGCAGCGGCGCGGTGAGGTAGTTGGCGCTCACCCGGGCGCCGGCCCGCGACGGATAGCGGCCGTGGTCGGTCATGTGGACGGTTTTCTCCCCGAACGCCCCGCGCAGCACCAGGTCGACCCGCTCGAGGCCCGAGACGTCGTGCACGAACACATGAACGATGCCCTCGCGCGGCGCGTCGACCAGGCAGCCCTGGCCCCACCGCTTGCCGCCCGGGTTCTCCGGGGTCACCCAGGGCGGGAAAACGGTCGGACCGGTGCGGTCGCGGCCGGCCGACACCAGGGAGTCGACGGCGCTTTTCAGCGACCGGTAGGCCAGGTTGGCGGCGTCGGTCACCTGGCGGTCCCAGACGTCCTGCCCGGTCCAGTACCAGTAACAGCTGGTCTCGGCGGTCAGCATCAGGCGGGTCGCGGCGTCCAGGCCCGGGGTGTCGGGCGCCGCGTCCTCCAGGCTGTGCACCATGTTCTGGAACGCGGTCAGCACGGCCCAGGAATTGAGGTCCGGCGAATAGGGGTCGTCGTAGCGGCTGAACCACTTCATGAACTGCGGGTCGCCGTTGTCGGCCCCGGCCCAGGAGCCGGGCTCCACGTGCACCGCGCTCTCCGGGTCGGGCGGGAAGCGGTCCAGGTAGTCGCCGATGCCGGTCAGTTCGAAACGCGGGTCCTCGTGCAGCCATTCGACCAGCCGCTCGGTGTTGTGGTGGTAGTAGCTGTCGGCGCCGCCGCCGTGGTTGTCGCCGTCCGAATGCAGCAGGAAGAACGGCGGGTGCCTGGGGTCGTAGCGGCCGCTCGATTGCAGGCTGTCGTAGACCTGCCCCAGCACGTCGGGATACTGCAGGGCGCCGAAGCCGCCGCGCGCGTCCTCGTTGCCGATGTAGCGCTCGGCCGGCACCCCGACGATCCGGTATTCGCGGCCGTCCGGGTCCTCGTAGCGGATGAACTCCGGCTTCAGCAGGGCCGGGGAAATCCTCGAGCCGGCCCAGACGTTGTGCAGTTGCAGCCAGTCGTCCACCGCCGGGTTGACCTGCTCGGCCGGGTTGGGCGGCAGCATGCCTTCCTGGATGCCGCCGTAGGGGTAGTCCCTGCAGGTCCGGAAGCGGTGGATGGAATCGTAGATCACCGACTCGATCCCGGCGTCCAGCAGGGCCGGGATCATCCGCACGTGAAAGGCGGTTTCCGGCGGGAACAGGTGGTTGGTGGGGGCGACCCCGAACGCCTGCCGGATCACCTCGCGGTGCCAGTCGATCTGCTTGACGATGTCGCGCGGCGGGATCAGCGGCATCAGCGGGTGGTAGTAGCCGAAGGCCGTGAACGCCTGGCGCGGATGGCCGCCGGCGGTCTGCTCCCCGGCCATGGCCCGCAGGTCGCGGGTCCAGCCGGCGAACCGGCCGCCGCACAGGCCGTCGCGGGCGCAGCGGTCGAGCTGTTCGATCAGGCTGCCCGACCAGCTGGTGGACAGGCCGCCGCGGGGCAGGCCGCCGTCCCGGTAGCGGGCCACGGCGGCCGGCACGAAACCGGTGTAGTTGCCGCCCCGCGAGCCGAAGATCTGGTCCTTCTCGCCGTCCCAGTGCAGCGGGTCGCTGGCGTTGTAGAACGGCTGGTGCATGTGCTTGTGGATGCCGAAATAGAGCTTCACCGCCACCTCGCCGGCCCGCACCCTGGGGCGCGGGCGCACCGCCGCGTGGATGGTCAGGTCGCGGAACTCCTTGATCCAGTCGCCGCCGCCGGCGCGATCGATGTCGGGGACCACGCACCCCTCGACCTGCACCCGCACCTGTCCCGGCGGCAGCAGGCCGGCCGGCACCCCGACCACGTAGGGCACGCCCCGGGTCGAGCGCCGCTTGCGGGCGATGGCCTCGCCCTTGATCAGCCGGGCCCCCCCCATGGCGTGCAGGATCACCTGCGGGAACGGGATCTCGGCGTCGGTCATGAACGTGATCTCGAAGGCCGGGCTGCGGCCGTCCTGGCCGCAGGTCACCGACTCGGGAATCTCGATATGCAGGAATTTGCTGAAGGCGGTCATGGCGCGGCCCTCCGTGGCAAGGGGGGTGGCATGCGGACCCACATCATGCGGATTTCCGGGGCCGCTGTACAGGGGTCGCGACGCATCGCCGCCGGGCGTCGCGCGAACTGGCCAAACCGCCGCCGACGTGCGACCCTGGGCCTTCCGGCGACGGACGGAGAGACCGCATGGCACGGGTCTATGCCATCGACGGGGTGGTCCCGGTGATTCATCCCACCGCCTTCGTGCATCCGGAGGCGGTGCTGATCGGCGACGCGGTGGTCGGTCCCGGCTGCTACGTGGGGCCGGGCGCGTCGCTGCGCGGCGACCTGGGGCGGGTCGAACTGGGCGCCGGGGCGAACCTGCAGGACAACTGCGTGATGCACTGTTTCCCGAAGGCGTCCTGCACGGTCGGCGAGGACGGCCACATCGGCCACGGGGCGGTGCTGCACGGGGCGCATGTCGGCGCGCGGGCCCTGGTCGGCATGAACAGCGTCGTGATGGACGACGCCGAGGTGGGCGACGGCGCCATCGTCGCCGCGATGTCCTTCGTCGCCGCCGGCACGGCGATTCCGCCGGCCACGCTGTGGGCCGGCATCCCGGCCCGTCAGCGGCGCCTGCTGACCGGGGAGGAACTGGCCTGGAAGGCGCGCGGCACCGCCGAGTACCAAGACATCGCGCGGCGCTCCCTGGCCGCCCTGCATCCGGCCGAACCGTTGCCGGAGCTCCCGCCGGACCGCCCGGCGCTGCCGGTCGCGGCGCATCACCCCCTGCATCGGGTGAAGGGGGGCCGACCGTGACCTTCGAGCGTCCCGACGTGGAGGAGATCCTGTTCACCCTCGACGACCTGTGCGGGCTCGGCGAGCTGGCCGGGTGGCCCGGGTTCGGGGAGGTGTCGCCGGAGCTGGCGCGGGCGGTGGTCGAGGAGGCGGCGAAGATCGCCGAGCAGGTGCTGGCGCCCCTCAACCCGGTGGGCGACCGCGAGGGCGCGCGGCTGATCGACGGCCGGGTGCGGATGCCCGGGGATTTCAAGGCGGCGCTTCAGACCCTGGCCGAGGGCGGCTGGATCGGCCTGCCGTTCGATCCGGCGTTCGGCGGCATGGGGCTGCCGTGGCTGCTCAACATCGCGGTGCAGGAGGTGTTCCAGGGCGCCAACATGGCCTTCGCCCTGTGCCCGATGCTGACCCAGGGCGCCGTCGAGGCGATCGCCGCCCACGGCTCGGAGGACCAGAAGGCGCGCTGGCTGCCGCCCCTGGTCGCCGGACGCTGGGCCGGGACCATGTGCCTCACCGAGCCGCAGGCCGGCTCCGACCTGGGCGCGGTGCGCTGCCGCGCGGTGCCGGACGGCGACCGCCACCGGCTGTTCGGGCAGAAGATCTTCATCACCTACGGCGACCACGACCTGACCGACAACATCGTGCATCTGGTGCTGGCCCGCACCCCGGACGCGCCGCCGGGGGTCGGGGGCATTTCCCTGTTCCTGGTGCCGAAGCGGCATCCGGACGATCCCGGACGGGCCAACGACCTGCGCTGCCTGTCCCTGGAACGCAAGCTGGGCATTCACGCCAGTCCCACCGCGGTGATGGCGTTCGGCGAGACGACAGGGGCGGTCGGCGAGCGCCTGGGCGACGAGAACCGCGGCCTGGCCTACATGTTCATGATGATGAACCGGGCCCGCCTGATGGTCGGCCTGCAAGGGCTGGCGGTGGGCGAGCGGGCGCGCCGCCGGGCCCGCGCCTACGCCGCCGAGCGGATTCAGGGAACGGCGCCGGGATTCGACGCGGCGGGGCCGATCCTGCGGCATCCGGACGTGCGCCGGACGCTGCTGGGCATGACGGCGCGCGGCCGCGCCCTGCGGGGGCTCGCCTACCGGGCGGCACGGGCGATCGACGCGGCGGCGCGCCATCCGGACCCGGTGGCTCGCGCGGCGGCCGGCGCGCGGCTCGGGGTCCTGACCCCGATCGTCAAGGGCTGGGGGGCCGAGGAGGGGTTCCGGATGGCGTCGGCGGCGCTTCAGGTGCATGGCGGCAGCGGCTACATCGAGGAAACGGGGGCGGCGCGCGACCTGCGCGACGTGCGGATCACCGCCATCTACGAGGGCACCACCGGCATCCAGGCCAACGATCTGCTGGGGCGCAAGCTGCTGCGCGACGGCGGGGCCGAGGCGCGCCGCCTGCTGGCCGACGCGGACCGGACGATCGGGCGACTCCGCGAACCTGCGGAGCCGGGGTTCGACGACCTGGCCGAACGCCTTCGAGCGGCCCGCGACGCGGTGACCCGGGTCACCGACCGCCTGCTGGCCGAAGCGGTGGCCGATCCCAGGTGGGCGGCGGCGGCGGCCGATCCCTATCTTCATCTCTGGGCGCGCTTGCTGGGCGGCCTTGAACTGGCCGAGGCGGCGCGGGTTGCCGCGGGGCGCCCGGACGGACCCGGCCGGCGGCGGGTCGCGGCCTGGTTCGCGGCGGTCGATCTGGCGGCGGCGATGGCGCTCGCGGCGGCGGCGACGGACGGCGCGGCGGCCGTGGCGGTGGCCGAGGACGACGATTTCTGACGGCGGCTCCGATCATCGGTTTGACGGCGCGGCGCCGGACCGTGATGATGGTGCGACGCAACAACCACCGACCCGCCACATGAAACGCCCGGAGACCCTGTACGTCCTGCACCGCAAGGCGCTCGAGGCGATCGTCACCGAGGACACGCGACGCGATGCCCTCGCCGCCACGATGGCGGCGCTCCCGGACCGATTCGCCGATCGACCCTGTTTGGTCCATACGCCGCAGGACGGATACGTCGCCGGCCCCGGCTGGCCGGTTCAGGATTTCGAGGGCCTGGACGCGTTCGTTCGCGGCGCCATGACGGGCGATATCGTCAACCAGCAGAGTCACTCCGTGCCGGACCGCCTGCGGGCGCGCGGGGTACGGGCGTGCTGGGCGATGCCGGTATGGGAAACCGGAGGCACCGTGATCGGCGCCGTGGTCAGCGTCGCCGGCGACGACCGGGCGCCGACGGCCGAGGATTTGGAGCACGGCCGGTTGCTGTCGGTTTTGATCGCCACGGTGCTCGACCTGTGGCCGACCGCGACGCCGCTGCGGATCGGCGAACGTCGCTTGCGCTCGTTGTCCGAGCACATGCCGGGCGTGGTCTACGAATTCCGAATGCAATCCGACGGCCGTTTCGGGTTCGATTACATGAGCCAGGGCCTGCGGGACCTGATCGGGCTCGACGCCGAGACGGCGTGCCGGAACGTGCAGGCCGTGCTCGACCTGGTGCATCCGGACGACCGGGACCGTCTTTGGGCGAGCACCGAGCGGGCGTGCGCCACCCTGCAGCCATGGCGCTGCACTTACCGGGCGCTGGTCGGCGGTCAGGTGAAATGGATCCGCGACCATTCGGTGCCGCACCGCGAACCCGACGGGTCGGTTCTGTGGTCCGGCATACTGGTCGATATCTCCCAGGAAAAGGCGATGGAGCAGGAAATCGCCCGGGCCAAGGACGCGGCGGAGGCGGCGACCCGCGCCAAGGCCAACTTCCTGGCCACCGCCAGCCATGACCTGCGGCAACCGATCCAGGCCCTGCGCCTGATGACCTCGGCGCTGCCCGTCTATCTGGAGGGCCTGGCGGACGACCGCCGGGTCGAGGCGACGCGCATCGTCGACAACATGGAGCGCTCGCTCGATTCGCTGAGCCGGCTTCTGAACGCGGTGCTCGACCTGTCGAAGCTGGACGCCGGCGCGATGCGTCCGGAGATCAAGGACTTCGAGGCGCGCAACCTGCTGTTCCGATCGTGCGACGAATTCCGGGCCCTGGCCGACCGCAAGAACCTGGCGCTGATCGACGTGGAAACGTCCCTGATGCTGCGCAGCGACCCGGTGCTGCTCAAGCGGATGCTCGACAATCTGCTGTCCAACGCCGTGCGGTACACGGCCAGCGGCCGCGTGCTGGTCGGGTGCCGGCGCCACGGCACGCGGGCGGCGATCGAGGTCTGGGACAGCGGTCCCGGCATTCCGCCGGAGCGCCTGGGCGACGTGTTCCGGGAGTTCGTCCAGGTCGACGGCAACGCCCAGGCGGACGAGCGCGG
>JANQGL010000282.1 GCA_028277325.1 Magnetospira sp. | reverse complement strand
TTCCAGGTCGGCGTGATCGCCGTCGAACAGGCCCGAGGAATAGAACAGGGTGGAGTCCAGCCACCGGGCGTAGAAGGCGTTGCCCAGGTCGTAGTGGGCGGCGATGTTGCGGCGGCTGCCGCGCCGGGTGTTGGCGTTGCGGCGATGGGCTTGCAGGCTGAGACGACGGGACAGGGGACTGCCGCGCTGGATCCGGGACAGCGGGTCCTGGTTGGCGGTGGCCAGGCGGAACACCTGCGCCAGGTCGGGGGTGTCCCAGTCCCCGGCCAGATAGGCCTCGGCCAATCCGAGTTCGCCGCCGAACAGCAGGCGCCCGAAGCCGCGCCAGGCGTGGACGGAGACGGTGGCGCGCGGCGCCCCCTCGCCGCCGGGGCCGAGGCGGTGGCGGCTGCCGTCGGGCAGGGTGAGGTCCATGCGGCCGACGGCGATCATGCGGTCCAGCCGCGGCACCAGCCAGCCGCGCGCCAGGCGGGCGAGACCGAGCGATTGGACGACGCGCGAGGCCAGGGGCAGGGTGGAAACCTTGGCGGTCATGGTCCGGAATCCTCGATGGCTGGGGAAACGGAACGGCCGACCGAGAACGGCACGGCCGGGGCGGTCTCGTGGCGGTGCACCGGGGCGCCCTTGCGCCACAGCAGCAGGGCTTCCCAGTGGATGCCGGCGATCACCTTGAAGGTCATCAGGGGATAGCGCAGGAAGGCGCGGCGCAACGCGGCGTCGCTCAGGTCCTCGCGGCGGCCGCTGAACACCGCGTTCAGGAGCGGTCCCTGCGGGTCCGACTGGCGGATGCCGACGGTCACCGCCGCGTCGGGCGGCCGCAGATGGAAGCGATAGGTGGCCCGCATGCCGATGAACGGCGAGACATACATCCGCTTGTCGCATTCCTGGCGGATGCGGCCCCCGCCCTCGGTCGGGATCACGTAGGTGTGGCGCTCGCGGAAGGTGTTGGACACCTCGTAGAGGACCGCCGTCACCCGGTCGGCCGCGTCATGGCAGAAATAGACCGACAGCGGATTGAACACGTAGCCGAGGATGCGGGGATAGGTCAGGATCGCCACCCGGGCCGGCGGCTCCGAAATCCCGGCCGCGCGGAGGGTGTCCTCGACCCAGGGGCGCAGCAGCGACCCGTCGCCCGGGCCGTGGTCCCGGTCGTGAAACGAGAACAGGCCGAACCGGTTGTGGACCAGCCGCTTGACGTCGCGTCCCAGGCGCGGCAGGTCGTCCAGGTCGAGCAGGAGGGAAAACACCCGGTAACGCAGGCGATGCGGCTTCGGGCGCAACCTCCGGTGGACCACGGTGCCGTGATAGAGGGCCGACCTCATGCCGTCCCCGTCGCGCCGCCCCAGGTGGCCGGCAGGTGCAGGCGTCCCGACTCGTCGGCCACCGTCCACGGCCGCCGCGCGCCGCCCAGGGCCTCGGCGACCGCCAGGCCGGCCTGCAGGCCGTCCTCGTGGAATCCGTCGCCGAGATAGGCCCCGCAGTACCAGGTGCGGCGGTGGCCCTGCAACGACCACATCCGCGCCCGCATGCGTCCGGCCGCCGCATCGAACACCGGGTGTCGGTAGTCGAAGGTGCCGAACACGGTCCCGGGATCGGGCGGCGTCGGCGGGTTGAGGGTGACCAGCAGCGGATCACGGCTGCGCAGCGATTGCAGGGCGTTCATCCAGTAGGTGACGCAGAGGCCGGGACCCGCGTCGCCGTCCGCCGGTCGGCGTCGCGACAGGTAGTTCCAACTCGCCCAGGCGCGCCGGGTGCGCGGCATGAGGCGGGCGTCCGCATGCAGGACGGCCCGGTTGGGCTGATAGGAGAAGGCCCCGAGGACCTGTCGCTCGGCGTCCTCCGGATCGGCCAGCAGGGCCAGGGTCTGATCGGCATGGCTGGCGAACACCACCTGATCGAACGTCTCGCCGCCGCCTCGGCAATCGTCCACCCGGACCCGGTCCGGCAGGCGGGTGACCGCGGTGACGGCGGTTTCCAGGCGGACGCGATCGGCGAACGGGGCGCTGATCCTGGCCACGTATTCGCGGCTGCCGCCGCGCACGGTGCGCCATTGCGGGCGGCCGCGCAGTTTCAGCAGGCCGTGGTTGGCCATGAAGCGGACGAGGGAGGCGGCCGGATGGTCGAGCATGCGGTCGGTCGGGGTCGACCAGATGGCGGCGCCCATGGGCAGGATGTGGTCGTTGACGAAGGCGGCGCCGTAGCCGCCCTCGCGCAGCAGGTCGCCCAGGGTGAGGGTTTCGGCGTCCGGGCGGTCGAGCACGCGGGGCGCGTTGCGGTAGAACCGCAGGACGTCGCCCGCCATGCGCCACAGCCGGGGCCGGAACAGGTTGCGGCGCTGCGCCAGAAGGCCGCCCGGGCCGCGGCCCGCGTATTCGAAGCCTCCGTCGTCGGCCGACACCGCGAACGACATGTCGGTCGGCAGGGTGGCGACCCCCAGGTGATCGAACAGGGCGACCAGGTTCGGATAGTTGACCTCGTTGTAGACGATGAATCCGGTATCGACCGCGATCCGCCCGACCTCGGGGTCGGCAACCGTCACCGTGTTGGCGTGGCCGCCCGGGTGGGCGTCCTTCTCGTACACGGTCACCTCGTGATCGCGCGACAGCAGCCATGCCGCGGCGAGTCCGCTGATCCCGCTTCCGATTATCGCAATGCGCATGATGTTTCCGCCCGGTTCGCCTTTTCGGTATGGTTGGCCGGTGAGGCGTGTGCTGTCAATACGACGGGCGGGCGACGGCGGATCACATCGACGCTGGCCCGGCGGGTGCGGGCTTCCCATCTTGAGGAGCGGGACGGAAATGTTCGAGGCCGGGTGATCCGGCCGGCCGCCTGAGGCGTAATAACGGGATACGACGGCAATGACCGCCGCAGAATGCTTGGCCGCGACCGCCGAAACCGGCGCCGCGGCGACCGACGACACCGATTTGGCGCGCTGTCTCCGTGCCGTCGCGGAGCATGGCGACCGGGAGGCTTTCTTGATCCTCTACGACCACTTCGCACCGCGCGTGACGGCCTACATGCAGCGCGGCGGCGCCTCGCCGGCGCAGGCCGAGGACCTGGCCCAGGACACCCTGCTCGCGGTATGGCGCAAGGCGGCGTTGTTCGATCCGCGCAAGGCCGGTGCCGCGACCTGGGTGTTCACCATCGCCCGCAACCTGCGCATCGACCGGCTGCGCCGCGAACGCCGGCCGACGGTCGACATCGACGAGGCGACCCTGGTCGACCCGGCGGGCGACGCGGAGACCGAGATCGGCGCGGCGCGCGCGGCGGCGCGGCTGCGGCGCGCGGTCGACGACCTGCCGCCGGACCAGGCGGCGGTGGTCCGGATGTCGTTTTTCGAGGACCTGCCGCATCCGGCCATCGCCGAGCGGTTGGGCATTCCCCTCGGCACCGTGAAATCGCGCCTGCGGCTGGCCTTCAAGAAGGTGCGCGACGCGCTCGACGACACGGGAGACCCGGCATGACGATCCGCCACCACCCCGCCGACCCGACCCTCGTCGCCTCCGCGGCCGGCACCCTGGGCGAGGGCCTGTCGGTGGTCCTGGCCACCCATCTGGCGCTCTGCGGCCATTGCCGGGAGCGAATGCGGGCGGCCGAGGCCCTGGGCGGCGCCTTGTTCGAGGCGTTGCCGGCCGCGCCGCCGTCGGCGGCCCGTCGCGACGCGATCCTGGCGCGTCTCGACCGGGGACCCGGCGCCGCGCCGGGTCCGGTGGCGGCGCGCGACGTGCCTCGCCCGCTGGCCGACTACCTCGACCGGGATCTCGCGGCGGTGCCGTGGCGCGGCCTGGCGCGCGGCGTGCGGCATTACCCGCTGTCGCTGTCGCGGCCGGCCGGCGGGACCCTGCGCCTGTTCCGGATCGCCCCCGGCACCGCGTTGCCGCGCCATACCCATGCCGGCCAGGAATTCACCCTGGTCCTCGACGGCGCGTTCCACGACGAGACGGGGGAATACCGGAGCGGCGATCTGGCGGACATGGACGCGACCCACGACCATCGGCCGATCGCCGATGAGGGCGGCGACTGCGTGTGCCTCGTCGCCACCGACGCGCCGCTGCGGTTCCACGGTCTGGTGCCGCGTCTGGTGCAGCCGTTTCTCGGCCTGTGAGGGGGCGCCGGAGGCGAGGGGGGCGCTTACGGCAGCCTGACGACGGTCAGCCAGAAATTGCCGAGCTGGTTGACCACCCTGATGAACTGGTCGATCCCGATCGGCTTGCTGACATAGCAGTTGGCGTGCAGCCGGTAGGACTTGGCGATGTCCTCCTCGGATCGGGAACTGGTCAGGACCACCACCGGGAGATGGGTCAGGGCCGGGTCCTCGCGGATTTCCGTCAGGACCTGGCGGCCGTCCATCTTCGGCATGTTCAGGTCGAGCAGGAGGATGTCGGGGAACACGCGGTCCTGATAGGGGGGATCGGCCCGCAGGTACCTGAGCGCCTCCTCGCCGTTGTGCACCACGTCGAGACGGTTGGCGATCTTGCTTTCCTCCATCACCTCGCGGGTGATGTCCACGTCGGACTCGGAATCGTCGACCATCAGGATGTTGACGATTTTCGGGACGTCGTCGACGCTCATCTGACAGTCCTCTTGTCTGCTTTCGGTCGGGATGGCAGGGGTTCGAGATCGGCGCCCAGGAAGACCGAGAACGTCGACCCCCGACCGATCGCGGAGCGCACCGCGACGTGTCCGCCGTGGCGTTCGGCGATCCGCCGGCACAGGGCCAGGCCGAGGCCCGTTCCCGGGTATTCGTCCTCCCGGTGCAGACGACGGAAGATCACGAAAATGCGCTCGAAATCCCGTTCGTCGATGCCGATGCCGTTGTCCGAGACGTCGATCCTCCAGAACCCGCCAGCGCGTGCCGCCGAGACCCGAATGTGCGGCGGCGCGTCGGCGCGCCGAAACTTGATGGCGTTCGAGAACAGGTTCTGGAACAGCCGGGTCAGTTGCCCCGCATCGCATACGAGGCGCGGCAGCGGCGCAACCTCGATGCGGGCACCGGTGTCGGAGGCGGCGCTGGCCAGGTTTTCCCAGGCCATCGATACGGCCTGATTGACGTCCGCCGGGGCGAACGCGCCGCCGCGCGTGGTCACCCGGGAAAACGCCAGCAGGGCGTCGATCATCTCCTGCATCCGCAAGGCCCCGTCTTCGGCGCCCTTGATGTATTTGATGCCGCGCTCGTCGAGGGTGTCGGCGTAGCGCCGGCGCAGGAGGCCCGTATAGCCCGACACCGCGCGCAAAGGCTCCAAAAGGTCGTGCGACGCCGCGTAGGCGAACAGTTCCAACTCGTCGTTGGAGCGTTTCAACTCCGCCAGGGCCTCTTCGCGCGCCGCTTCCGCCGCGACGCGCTGCCGCATTTCGGCGTCGAGGTCGTCGCGCGACGCGGTCACCTCGGACAGGTTGTCGGCCATGCGGTTGAACGCCCGCGCCAGATCCCCCAGTTCGTTCTCGCCGTAGTCGTGGAGCCGGACGGTCTGGTGGCCGGCGCCGAACGCCTGGACCTGCGCCGCCATGCGGGTCAGCGGATAGGCGAGCCGCCTGCCCAGCGTGACGACGATGATGCCGAGCAGGACGACCATCGACGCCGACACGCCGAAGCCGGCCAGCAGCAACCGGTTCTGGGCGGCGGCGACCTTCCTCGAAAGCCGCGCGGAAAGACCGTCCGTCAGGTTCCGGACCGCATTCCAGATCACGAACTGGCTGGCCACGGGAATCAACCGCAACTGCGGATCGGCGTCGCCGGCAACCGATATCCAGTCGGGCACCGCGTGTTCGTAGACCTCGCGGGCCTGTCCGAGGATCACGTAAACCTGTTCGAGCTCGGGATAGGTTTCGCCCATGTGCTCCGGCAGGGTCACCTCCTGGGCCGGCAGCCGCGAGATGCGTTCCCCGAGTCGGGGGTCGACGGCGCGGACGAACAGGTCCAGTTGTCCGCGAAACGCCCTATGGGCCGCGTCGAATTCGGCCCGCGCGGCGGTGTCGCGGATCAGCATGCCCTCCGCCGCGACCAGCGAGAGTTCGCTCGACGACAGGCAGATCTGGTGGGTCAACTCGAACAGGCGCAGGGTCCGGTGCGCCTGATGCAGCGCCTGCACGATCACGATGCCGGCGACCACGGAGAGGACGACCGCGAATGCGAACAGCAGCGTTGCCTGGCGACGGATGGGCACGACCTTAATTCCCCTGATTACCGGTCCGGTGTGTCGACGGGCCAAACAGGCATCCTAGCCATAAGTATATAGCAATTGGCTCCTCGACGCGACAAGTGGAATTGCGGTCGGCTTGGTGTGGGGTTCCGGGCCGGCGGGTCCGGCTGGGATGACGCCGTCGATCCCATGATGAAGCCGGTCAGGCTCCTGATGTCCCGAGTCCGAAGTTCGTTGCATGATGGGGCGGGCGATTTCGAACTTCGGATTCGATGAGGACACTAGATAGCCTCTTGATTCTAGTTTGGTTTCGGAGTCGAAGTTCGCCATGGACCCTGTCCCGAATACTATCGCGAACTTCGAATCCACCACACTAGTGCAGCGATTCACCAAACGAATGTCGACCTTCGCCCGAATCTTTCGTTTGGATCGCTGCACTAGGGCCTGTTGACAATCATCGACCTGCGATGATGGCTGCGA
>JANQGL010000268.1 GCA_028277325.1 Magnetospira sp. | reverse complement strand
TCCTCCCAGGTCAGGTGCTTCGGCCGTTCCATGACCTGCTGCGCCTGCACCCGGGTGAACTGGGCGAACGACCCGTCCGGGGTCTCGTAGCCCCAGATCCGCTGCGACGGCGAATACATCGGATCGCCGCCGTTGCATTCCTCGTCGTCGCCGTCCGCCTGGTTGCAGTGGACCACCACCTCGTCGCCCACTTTCCAGCGCTTGACCTTGGAGCCCACCGCCCAGACGATGCCCGAGGCGTCGGACCCGGCGATGTGGTAGTCGGCCTTGTGGACGTCGAACACCGAGATCGGCACCCCGAGGCTGGCCCACACGCCGTTGTAGTTGACCCCGGCCGCCATCACCAGGACCAGGACTTCGTGGCTGTCCAGGTCGGGGGTGTCGATCACCTCCACCTGCATCGCCGTGTCGGGTTCGCCGTGGCGTTCGCGGCGGATCAGCCAGCCGTACATCTGCTTCGGCACGTGGCCGAGCGGCGGAATCTCGCCGATCTCGTAGAGATCCTTCCTCGGTTGCTCTGCGGTGGCGTCGATGATGGCCGCGGCGTCGCTCATGTCACTCTCCCTTTCGCGTCTCTGGTTCGCCCGTGGCGCGTCGGCTCAACCCCCGGCTGGGGCATTTGTTTGCGATGCAAAATCTATGTAGACTCTTCCATGTTTCTTCGCAATGCACAAGGTGATAGATTTGTGGCAAATCAGGCGTCAAAGAGAAATTTTATTACGTTTCAACATTTACGAAACGCAAAACCCACCCTTTGGAGTAGGTGCGCATGACACAAACTTTCGCGGATGCAACAATCGACCCCGGCGCCCGTCCGGCGGAGCGCGATCGGCCCTGGCTGATCCGCACCTATTCGGGCCACAGTTCGGCCGCCGCGTCGAACGCCCTGTACCGCAAGAACCTGGAACGCGGGCAGACCGGCCTGTCGGTGGCGTTCGACCTGCCGACCCAGACCGGCTACGATTCCGACCACCCGCTGGCGCGCGGCGAGGTCGGCAAGGTGGGCGTGCCGATCGGCCACCTGGGCGACATGGAGACCCTGTTCGACGGCATCCCGCTGGCCAGGATGAACACCTCGATGACCATCAACGCCCCGGCGCCCTGGCTGCTCGCCCTCTACATCGCGGCCGCCGAACGCCAGGGCGCCGACCGGGCCGAACTGGCCGGCACGGTGCAGAACGACCTGGTCAAGGAATTCCTGTCGCGGGGCACCTACATCTTCCCGCCGGCGCCGTCGATGAGGCTGATGACCGACGTGGTCGCCTTCACCTATCGCGAGGTGCCGAAGTGGAACCCGACCAACGTCTGCTCCTATCACCTCCAGGAGGCGGGGGCGACGCCGGTCCAGGAACTGGCCTTCGCGCTGGCCACCGCGATCGCCCTCCTGGACGCCATCCGGGAGTCCGGGCAGGTGCCGGAGGCCGATTTCCCCACCGTGGTCGGACGGATCAGCTTCTTCGTCAACGCCGGCATCCGCTTCGTCACCGAGCTCTGCAAGATGCGGGCGTTCACCGAGCTGTGGGACGAGATCACCCGCGAGCGCTACGGCGTTACCGAACGGAAGCACCGCCGGTTCCGCTACGGCGTGCAGGTGAACTCCCTGGGCCTCACCGAGCAGCAGCCGGAGAACAACGTCTATCGCATCCTTCTCGAGATGCTGGCCGTGGTGCTGTCGAAGACCGCCCGCGCGCGGGCGGTCCAGCTGCCGGCCTGGAACGAGGCGCTCGGCCTGCCGCGTCCCTGGGACCAGCAGTGGAGCCTGCGCCTGCAGCAGATCGTCGCCCACGAGACCGACCTGCTGGAGTACGGCGACATCTTCGACGGCTCGCGCGAAATCGCCGAGCAGGTGGAGCGCCTCAAGCTCGCCGCCCGCCAGCAGATGGCGGAGATCGCGGAGATGGGCGGCGTCATCAGGGCGGTCGAGGCCGGCTATCTGAAGAACGCCCTGGTGCAGGCCAACGCGCGGCGCGTCGCGGCCGTCGAATCGGGCGAGCAGAAGGTGGTCGGGGTCAACTGCTTCACCGGCGGCGAGGCGAGCCCGCTGCTCGGCGCCGACGGCGGCATCCTGACCGTCGACCCGGCCGCCGAGGCGGCGCAGATCGCCCGCCTGAAGGCCTGGCGGGAGGCGCGCGACGACAGCGCGGCGGCGGCCGCGCTGGCCGACCTGAAAGCGGCCGCGGCCGAGGGCCGCAACGTGATGGAACCGTCGATCGCCTGCGCCCACGCCGGCGCGACCACCGGCGAATGGGGCGACGCCCTGCGCCAGGTGTTCGGGGAATACCGGGCGCCGACCGGACTCGGCAAGGCGTCGGGCGCGGTCGCCGGGTCCGGCGAGGCCATGGCGACGGTGCGCCGGAAGGTCGAGGCGGCGTCCGCCAAACTGGGCCGGCCGCTCAAAATCCTGGTCGGCAAGCCGGGCCTGGACGGCCATTCCAACGGCGCCGAGCAGATCGCGGTGCGGGCCCGCGACGCCGGCATGGAGGTGGTCTACGAGGGCATCCGCCTGACCCCGGCGCGGATCGCCGAGACCGCCCTGGAGGAGCAGGTGCACCTGATCGGGCTGTCGATCCTGTCCGGGTCGCACGAACCGCTGGTCGCCGAGACCCTGGCCGCGCTGAAGACCAACGACATGGGCCACGTGCCGGTGGTGGTCGGCGGCATCATCCCGGCCGAGGACGCGGAGAAACTCAGGGCGGACGGAGTGGCCCGGGTCTACACGCCGAAGGACTTCGACCTGTCGGCGATCATGGGCGACCTGGCCGACCTGGCGGCGAGCGCCGACTGATTATCCGGGCGGCCGGCGCCGCCATGCCGGGCAGCAGCACCGGCAGCGGCCCGGCGAAGCCGGTGCAGCGGGGGTCGGGCGGCAGCGGGGTCAGGGTGCGGATCAGGCAGCTGGCCACGGGGTCCTGGAACTCGCTGCGGACCGCCGCCCAGGCGACGAACA
>JANQGL010000179.1 GCA_028277325.1 Magnetospira sp. | reverse complement strand
CCCACGTGGCGGCCCAGGTAGGTGGTGGCCAGGTTCACCGCCACCCGCTCGCGCTGGAACAGCTTGACCGCCAGGGCCAGGCGTTTGACGACCCGGCGCAGGTCGGCCACCTGGCGGCCCGCGAAGCCGCCCGGCGCGTCGGTCACGAAGGAGATGTACATGCCGTCGCGTTTCTCGTAGGCGTGCGGTTGTGGCGCGAAGGCCACGGTGGCGGCCAGGAAATCGGTGGCGCCGTGCGCCGCCAGCTCCTCGAACAAGGGAAGATCCGGCTGCCGCGGCAGCACGTCGAGACGCACGTGAAGCTCGGCGAGTCGACTGGCGAGCATGAATTCGGTCGGCGAGGTGCGATAGGGTTCCCGGAGGTGCGATCCGTGCTGGTGGCGCTCCAACGTCGCCCCCTCGTCGCGCGTCCAGTCGAACGAAATCCCCTCGTAGAGCGGATGCAGGGTCGACATGCCGATCGACATGCGCACAAGAGGGATTCCCGCCGCGACGATGCGGCGGCAGGCCTCGATGCAGAAGGGGACCGGTTCGGGGCCGGTCAGGGCCTCGGTGACGATCCAGTCGTTGACGCGGCGAATGGGGTCGTCGGCCCGCCGAAAGGGATGGGTGGACGATTCGTGCTCCGACATGCCGGCGATCCCCTGCGAGGTCGCGGCCGATTATAGGGATCGCCCGGCCGATCCGCCAGGATGGACGGCTCGGTTTTCCGTTTCGCGGCGGTCGTGGCCGGGAGGGAGACGGATGTCGAATCATCCATGCGGGAGCCGTATCGAGTCGCCGTTGCGGCGCCGGTCTCCCGCGCGCCGGATCGCGCGGGGATCAGGGAATCCCGAGACCGCTCAGCAGGGACTCGGTTTCCGAGAGGTCGCCGAAGATGAGGCACCTGGGCGGCGGAGTCGCCTTGACGAGGGTCGGCGTGACCAGGATGCGCGCTTTCTCGGCGGCGTCCGGGTGTTCGAGAATGTCGACGACTTCCCAATCGAACCGGCTCCGCACGTCGGATCTTTCGAACAGCCGGCCCAGATTGCCGATTGCCCGCCCCGAGAGCGGTGTCCGGCCGGCAACGTAAAGGGTCAGCATGTGTTTCAATAAAAATACTACTTTCTGCTCCTGCGGACGTCGGCGCGTGCCTCTTGATCCGTTGCGATCCGCCGCTCGATGGCGCGGATTTCCGATTCCAGCTCCTTCATCCGGCCTATGTGCTCGGCATCGATCTCCTTCTGCCGCGCCTCGAAGGCCTTTTGCTCGATGTCCAGCGCCTCCCGGACCCTCTGCAACGTGGCGTCGCGGGTCTTGGTCTCCTCTTCCTCGATGGCCATCCGCGCCGCCCTCTCGGCGCCGAAGACCATGCTGCCGGTGCCGATGTACATATCCTCGATGACGATCCCTTGGCTGGTGATCCGGAACTCCCGCACCTGATTGGATCCGGGCAGGCCTCTCGACTTGAGGATATAGAGCAGACGGTTGAACTCGCCGTTGCTCTCGACCGAGCGCAGCTGGATCCACATGTTGGTGAGCGACGACACGGCGATTTCGTCGACGGGATTCACCTGCACCTTGATCAGCTCGGTCATGACGGTCGTGGCGCCGCGGAGCTTCAGGAAGTCGATCAGGCGAAGCAGCATCATCTTGACTTCCATGGGCTGCCCCATGTCGATGAAGGCCGAGACCGGATCGAGCACGACTATCTCGTGGTTGTTTTCGTCGATCCGCCGCGCAAGGTTGAGGAGATGGGATTCGAGACCGACCTCGGTGGGGCGGATCGGGAATATGTCCAGGCTCCCATCCGCCAGGTGGGGCGCCAGATCGATCCCCACGGGCTCCATGTTGCGAAGGATCTCGGTTCGCGACTCCTCGAACGAGACGAACAGGGCGCGCCGGCCGGTGTTCAGCGCCGCCTTGCAGAACTGGGCGGCGAAGGTGGACTTTCCGGAGCCGGCCTGGCCCGAGATCATGGTGATGCTGCCCGCGTAATACCCCTCTCCACCGAGCATCTCGTCCAGTTCGGCAAGCCCGGTCGAAATCCGTTCCGTCGAGGCCTCCGCGTTCAGGAGCACGTCGCTGACCGGCAGGATGCCGACGCCCCGGGCGTCCATGGAAAAGGGATATTCGTCCGTCCCGTGCCCGCCGCCGCGCAGCTTGACGACCCGCAGAACCCGCGTCATCAGGCGGTTTTCGACCCGCTGCGAAAGCTTGATCACGCAGCCCGCATAATATTCGGCGAGGTACTCGGCGAGAATGCCCGCGTTCCGGCTGACCTGCGGCGTCCCGCAGTTCATGATCGCGGTCAGGCCGATTTCGGTGACCCAGTCGAAAAGCTGCTGAAGTTCCTTGCGCGGCCGGCCCGAGTCCTGAAAGGCGATGTCCAGGTTTTCCAGCATGTCGACCACCAGGCGCGTCGCTCCGGACATCTTGACGGCGCCCTCCACCCGCAAGAGAATCGGCGTGAGTTCATAGGCTCCGGCGACGATGTCGCCCGGATTCGGGCGGAGGTCGACGACCCGCAACCGTCCGTCCTCCGCCCACTCGGTTCCCGGAAAACCGTACCCGTCGATGTAGTCGATCAGATGCTCCGGCGGCTCGCTGCATGTCACCAGGACCACGGACTCGCCGGCCTGAAGGCCCGAGATGAGAAAGAACAACGACAAGGTGGTTTTTCCGGACCCGGTCTCGCCCATGATCAGGCTTGCCCGCCGCGCCGGATAGCCACCCATCAGAATGCTGTCCAACCCGACGATGCCGGACGAGAGCTTGCTGGAACTTCTGGCCACCTCGGATCGGTTCATGGCAGAGTACCAAAATTTGAATAACATAATTTTTGATTATTTATAATAGCATCATACAGGTTTGCGTTCCATCCTAATTTTTTTGAAATACATGCGAGGCACGCATTTGAGGATCACCGAACGGATTGACGGCGTGCCGCGAACGTGCGAAAAGCCGCCCATGATGATGCCGGCCGTATCGCTCGTACCGATCCTCCCGTGACGCCCGCCTCTGGCGGCGGGGTTCCGTTCGGTTGTCTCCAGTCTTCGCGATGCGTTCCAGATCATGACCTTCCCGCGCACTTCCCGCTCTCTCACCGTCGTACGGCGGCTCGTGGGTTCGGGCCGTCGAGCCTGAGCGCGTCCGGTGTCGCGGACCCCGGGCGTCTCGGCGGCCCGGACGCGAACCGCGACACCGACCGATGGAGACGGGGATGGACGTCCCCCTGACGACAGGTGACCTGTTCCTGGGGTCCGGCGCCGTGGTGCTCGGTGCCGTGGTGCAGGCGACCAGCGGGATCGGCGCCGGATTGCTCCTGGTGCCTTTGCTGAGCCTGATCAATCCGGCCCTGGTGCCGGGGCCGCTGATCCTGTCGGCGCTCAGCCTGATGATCCTGATGACGGTGCGCGGTCGCCGGCAGGTGATCGGCGAGGGACTGCCCATGGTGATCGCCGGCATGCTGCTCGGTGCGCTGGCCGCCTATCCGGTGATCGGCCTGCTGCGCGGCGCCGCCACCGACCTGCTGTTCGGCGCGATGCTGTTCGGGGCCCTGGCGATCAGCCTCGCCGGACGGATGGGGCGCCCGACCCGGCGCGGCCTGCTCGCGGTCGGGGCGGTGTCGGCGTTCATGGGCGCCACCGCCGCGGTCGGCGGGCCGGTCCTGGCGCTCGCCTACCAGACGCGGAGCGGCGCCGAGGTGCGGGCCACCCTGTCCGCCCTGGCCCTGATCGGGTCGCTGATGATCCTGGCGACGATCGGCGCGGCCGGTCGGTTGGGGACGGCGGAGGCGCTGGCCGGCCTGATGCTGGTGCCGGCCTGGATGGTCGGCGACCGGCTCGCCGCACCGCTGGCCCGGCGCCTCGACGGGCGCCGATTCCGGCCGTTCCTGCTCGTTCTGTGCGGGCTGGGCGCGGCCGCCCTGACGATTCGGGGGATGATGGGAGTTTGTATGGAAATACCCGTCAGATGAAATTCGGTTGGGATCCCAGCTTATCGTGGGTGAGGGTCAAATGGCTATATTCGTGAAGGGCGGGCAGGTGCTTGATCCTAAATTCCTCAGTTGCCGGTGTTGCTGTGCCGCCGGGCGGTGAGGATATTCGACCTGGAGTTTCGGGTTGGGCTCAGGCTGGGCGCATTCCGTCCAGCAGGCGCAGCAGCCCGTCCAGCCCGCGGGTCGAGCGGTGCCGGTTGCCGGGCGCGACCTCGACGTCCAGCGCCAGCCGCGTC
>JANQGL010000122.1 GCA_028277325.1 Magnetospira sp. | reverse complement strand
CGCCGCCGCCAGATCGGCCGTCGCGCCGCTGACCGCCGTCGCCCCGTCGAACAGCCCCATGACCCCTTCGCAGACCACGATCTCGGCGTCGGCGGAAAGCGCCGCCTGGACGGCGGACAGGGTCGCCGGGCGCATCGCCCAGGGGTCCAGGTTGACGCAGGGCCGGCCGGTGGCGGCGGCATGGAACGCCGGGTCGATGTAGTCGGGGCCGCATTTGGCCGAGCCCACGCGGACGCCGTGGCGCGCCAGCAGGCGCAGCAGGCCGAGGGTGAACAGGGTCTTGCCGCTGCCCGAGGCGGGGGCGCCGACGATCAGGCCGGGCGGCGGCGCCGCGATGCGGGGTGCGGGCGTCACGCGGTTAGCAGCCGCCAGGCCATGAACGACAGCAGGCCGGCGTTGATGACCAGCAGCGCCGGCGCGACCCGCGCCATGGCGCCCCGCCAGTGCCGGCCGGCCAGGTGCCCGGCCAGCCCGACCCCGATCAGGCTGGGTACCGTGCCGAGAGCGAAAGCGGCCATGGCGAAGCCGCCGGCCAGGGCGTCGCCGCCCGAGGCGCTGGCCGCCAATGCGCCGTACAACAGACCGCAGGGCAGGAACCCAAGGGCGATGCCGAGCGCGTAGCCGCGCCAGCCGACCGGGCGCCGGAACAGCGGCCGCACCCGGTCGCCCAGCCAGCGCGACCAGGCTCCCTCGCCCGATCCGCCGCCGAGCCGCATCAGATTGGGCGCCAGGCCGCGCAGGGCGTAGCCGGCGAAGAACAGGGCGGCGAGGACCAGCAGGCCTGCCGACAGCCAGCGGAAGCCGCCGAAGGTGGCGGCGCCGGAGGCCATCAGGGCGGCCAGCACGCCGAGCAGCACGTAGGTGGTCAGGCGCCCCAGGTGGTAGGGAACCAGGGCGGCGCCGCCGAGGCGGTGCCATTCGCGCATCCGCGAGGCCGGGGTATCCTCCAGGCGTGCCGTCACCTGCGACAGCACGAAGGGGCCGCACATCCCAACGCAGTGGGTCGGGCCGCCGACCAGACCGGCCAGGAACAGGCTGGCCAGCAGGCCGCCGTGATCGTCGATCACCACCTGGCAGTGGGCCAGGCCGGAATCCAGCAATGCCTTCAGGAAAAACGGTTCGTCCACCATCGCCTCGCGTCGGGCCGTATCGTCCCTTCTTAGATCATTTCGGGAGGCCGGGGAATCCTTGTCATGGCAACGGCCCTCCGGTTCGCCGGCGACGGGGCGTTTTTGTATGCGAACGGCGAAAAGGGCCATGCACGTTAAACAAAAGCTGGTCTAAAATACGCCGATGACATCACATCGTTTTTTCCCTCGTTTCCCGAACCCGCGGATCGCCGCGCGCCTCCCGGAGACCCGGTCATGAGGCGGCCGCGCTTGCTGATCCTCGGCGGCACCGGCGAGGCGCGCGATCTGGCGCGCCGGGCCGCCGACAGCTTCGACGTGATCACGACCCTGGCCAGCGTCCCGTCCCGGCCGGCCCGCATTCCCGGCGTGGTGCTCACCAATCCGTTCGAGGGGGCGCGGGACCTGACCTGGTTTCTGCGCGATCTGTTCATCGATCTGGTGGTCGACGCGACGCATCCCTACGCGACGACCATTTCGGCCCAGGCCCGCGCCGCCTGCGAGGACGCGCGGGTGCCGCGCCTGCAGATCCTGCGCCCCGGATGGCCGCGCGGTCCCGGCGAACGCTGGATCGAGGCGGCGAGCTGGGACGACGCGGCGGCCCGCCTGCCCGATCTCGGGCGGCGCCCGTTCCTGACCATCGGGATCAAGAACCTGCCGGCGTTTTCGAACTGCAACGGTTGCCGGTTCCTGGTCCGTCTTCCGGAAGCGCCGGACGATCCTCCGCCGATCGACAATTGCGATCTGGTTACCGGCTTGCCGCCGTTCCGCCCGGCCGACGAGATCGCCCTGATGCGCGGCGAGGGCGTCGACGTGCTGATCACCAAGGATTCCGGGGGCGCGGCCGGCTACGCCAAGATCGAGGCGGCACGCATCCTGGAGTTGCCGATCCTGGTCCTGAAACGCCCCGATCCGGAGCCCGGCGACGTGACGGAGTCCACCGCCGGCGCCCTGCGCTGGCTGGGGGTGGCGGCAAAATACTGAGTGCGAATACTTGATTCGCGCTCAGTATCGAATTGCCGTTGAAATGACGGCTAGGTGTCGCTTTTACTCCAATTCACAACGGGTTCAGCTTCGCCAATAAAAAGAGTGAGCCAGCCAGAGTGCGTCTCGAAGCCTTGGAGGTCGGCCCGATCGCCACCGACTTCTTCCCATTCTTCCAGAAGTATCTGCCAAGCCGTGGGAGTGTCGTTCGACCGTCCCATCCACCATAACAGACGCTGTTTTGATATGGTGGCGGTACCGTTTTCAAGCACATCGTAGAGGAGATTCCTCATAAGGCTTTTTTCCATGATAAAATCCTTTTTTTCTGACTAAAAAAAATTTTACGGCCTAAAAATTTTTTTTCAAGTTATTTTCTGCGTCCCTTCCCATAAACAGATGACTCAAAGAGCCAGTATCGGCTTCAGTCACCGCCTTCGGTCGCAATCGAAACGACGTCAGTGCAAGCCAAGTGGCTCAACCGATGTAGACCGGCGAGCCGAAGTTCGAGCTAAGCGATTAAGCAGGCTGAGGCAGCAAACAATGCGGGGCCTTCAAACTCGAACACCTGATTCGGGTTTTGTATTCTCAGGCCTTGGGACGCAAAACGTGGGAATGGTCGGCCGCGTAAAGGCGGCTGTCGTCGAACTCCTCCGAGGCCAGGACCGGTCCGACCAGGATCAGCGCGGTGCGGGTGATCCCGGCCGCCTTCACCCGCGTGCGGATGTCGGCCAGGGTGCCGCGGATCACCGTCTGGTCCGGCCACGAGGCGCGGAACACCACCGCCGCCGGACAGGCGGCGCCATAGTGCGGGGTCAGGTCGCGCACCACCCTGGCCAGGTTGGTCACCGACAGGTGGATGGCCAGGGTGGCGCGGCTGCGCGCCAGTTCCGCCAGGTCCTCGCCGTCCGGCATCGGCGACGAGCGGGTGGCGGTACGGGTCAGGATCACCGTCTGGGCGATCCCCGGCAGGGTCAGTTCGCGGCCGAGGGCGGCGGCGGCGGCGGCGAACGACGGCACGCCGGGGCAGATCTCATAAGCGATGCCCAGCCCTTCGAGGCGCCGCATCTGTTCGCCGATCGCCCCGTAGACCGACGGATCGCCGGAATGCACCCGCGCCACGTCGTGGCCGGCCGCGTGGGCGGCCGTGAACTCGGCGACGATGGCCTCCAGGTCCAGGGGCGCGGTGTCGATCACCCGGGCGTCCTTCGGCGCCGCCGCGACCACCTCCGCCGGGACCAGCGACCCGGCGTAGAGGCAGACCGGGCAGCGCTCGATGAGGCGCAGGCCGCGCAGGGTGATGAGGTCGGGCGCGCCCGGTCCGGCGCCGATGAAGTGAACGGTCATCGGTCGGGTTTTCCTGCGGCGGTTGGCGCATCCATTTTGCGGGCGTAGCCGCGCGGCGTGTAGACCCGATCGCGCCAGCGGCGGGTGTTGCTCGACCCGACCAGGACCAGGGTCAGCATGTCGGCGTCGTCCGGGCTCAGGGCGCCGAGGGTGGTCACCCGCACCGATTCGTCGTCGCGCCCCAGGTTGCGGGCCAGCACCACCGGGGTCGTCGGCGGCCGGTGGCCGAGCAGGATGTCGCGCGCCGCCGCGAGCTGGGTGCGCCGGCGTTTCGACACCGGATTGTAGAAGGCGACCACGAAGTCGCCCTCGGCCGCCGCCGTCACCCGGCGGACGATGTCCTCCCAGGGGGTCAGCAGGTCGGACAGGGAAATGGCGCAGAAATCGTGGTTGATCGGCGCCCCGATCCGCGCCGCCGCCGCCTGCAAGGCGGAGATGCCGGGCTCCACCGCGACGTCGAGGCGGGTCCAGTCGGGCCGGTCCTCGCGGTCCATCAGTTCGAAGGCCAGGGTCGCGAGGGCGTAGATTCCGGCGTCGCCCGAGCAGACCAGGGCCACCGAGCGCCCCTCCGCCGCGAGG
>JANQGL010000105.1 GCA_028277325.1 Magnetospira sp. | reverse complement strand
GCCGGCCGGCACCCTGGCCGCCGCCCATTGCCACAGCGCCCGCACGGTGGTTCGCCGCGCCGAGCGCCGGGTGGTCGCGCTGGCCGCCGAGCAGCCGGTGACTCCGGACGTGCTGCGCTACCTCAACCGGCTGTCCGATCACCTGTTCCTGCTCGGCCGGGCGCTGAACGACAACGGCGCCGCCGACGTGGCCTGGGTGCCCGGGCGGGCCGGCTGAACGGGCGGCGCGACCATGCCTCAGCCGAAGGACGTCACCGACAACGAGGGCTTCAAGGGGTTCACCAACACCGGCTGCCCGTTCCTGCCCTGTCACGAGGGGGTGCGCGGCGAGTTCAACTGCCTGTTCTGCTACTGCCCCCTGATCGCCTTCGAGTGTCCCGGCCCGTACACGGTGTTCACCGACAAGAACGGGATCAGGCGCAAGGACTGCTCGGCCTGCACCCTGCCGCACAACGGCTACCGGCAGTCCTGGAACTTCATCCAGCAGTGGCTTGAGCGGCCGGTCGTCTGGGATGGCGGCGAACAAGCCCGCCCCTTCCAACAGAAGTAAAACATAAGTATAAATCCGCCCGAGCCCCCTCGCGGCGCCGTCCCCGGCCCGCCCGGACACCGCCGCGCGCGACGCCTGGAGTATCGCGGAACGCCTTCGACGGGTTATTGTTTCGGGACGTTAATAAAAATGCGGCCCCCATAACGGATTTTTGTTTCGAGGCGTTAATAAAAAGCGGCGCGCCAAGTGTGTTCCTGTCCTCCTTTAACTTTTAATTCATGAAATCGTCAATTCGGTGTCAACGCCCCTTCAAGGAGCGCGTGTCTAATCTCCCGCCAAGGAATCCAGCGGCGGACAGGCCGCGGTGTTCAACGAACGGAGTGGGGCATGACTTACCTTGGCAAGGGGTTTGGCCACGTCGGATACGGCGTCGGCTTCGGGTTCAACGTCTTCGGGTTTTTCGGGTACTTCTGCGGGCCGAGCTCGGTGATTTTCGGCACCTTCGGCAGCGATGTGCTGACCGGCACCAGGCGCGACGACAAGATGTTCGGCCTGACCGGCGACGACAAGATGCGCGGCGGCAAGGGCGACGACGTGCTGTTCGGCGGGTTCGGGGATGACCTGCTCGACGGCGGTAAGGGCGACGACGTGCTGGTCGGCGGGTTCGGCGACGACAAGCTGCTCGGCGGCAGGGGCGACGACGTTCTGAACGGCGGCCCCGGCGACGACGTGCTGATCGGCGGCAGGGGCGACGACGAGCTCGACGGCGGCAGGGGCGACGACGAACTCGACGGCGGCAGGGGGGACGACGAACTCGACGGCGGCAGGGGGGACGACCTGCTGGATGGCGGCAGAGGCGACGACCTGCTCGACGGCGGCAGGGGGGACGATGAACTCGACGGCGGCAGGGGCGACGACGTGCTGACCGGCGGCAGGGGCGACGACGTTCTGAGAGGCGCCGCCGGCGACGACGTGCTGACCGGCGGCAAGGGCGGGGATGTCCTGAAGGGCGGCGCCGGCGACGACACCGCGGTGTTCTCGGGCCTCCGCGACGATTACGACATCGACGTCGAGACCGGCCTGATCACCGACCTGCGCGGCATTGACGGCGTCGACAGTTTCAACGGCATCGAATTCTTCCAGTTCGCCGACCGGACGGTGGCGACCACCTACACGCTTCAGATTCTGCATGCGTCGGATCTGGAGGGCGGCGTCGACGCGATTGAGCGGGCGCCGAACTTCGCGGCGATCGTGGACTATCTGGAGGACACCCACGCCAACTCGATCACCCTGTCGGCGGGCGACAACTACCTGTCGGGGCCGTTCTTCTCGGCCGGCGGCGACTACGCGGTGCGCGGCGACCTGGCGGAGGCCTGGCTGGACATCCTGGGCCTGGACGCCAACCCGGACAACCCGACGTTCGACTACGACATCCGCGAGGGCGGCGGCCGGGTCGACATCTCGATCATGAACGCGATCGGGTTCGACGCCTCGGCGATCGGCAACCACGAGTTCGACCTGGGCTCGGACGCCTTCGAGAGCATCATCGAGGAGGACATCCGGGACTCCAACGGCGACGGCCTGCTGGACGAGGCGCGGTGGTTCGGGGCGCAGTTCCCGTACCTGTCGGCCAACCTGGACTTCTCGGGCGACGGCGACCTGGGCGGCCTGGTGGCCTCGGAGATCCTGCCGAACACCGCGTTCGGGGCCTCGGAGGCGCAGGTCCAGGCGATCGTGGACGCGGCGGAAGCCGGCGACGCGGCGGCCCTGGACGCGGTTCTGTCGGAATTGGCGGGCCAGCCGAAGATCGCGCCGTCGACGGTGATCGAGCAGGGCGGCGAGCGGATCGGCGTGGTTGGCGCGACGACGCAGCTTCTGGAGACCATCTCGTCGCCGACCGGCACCGAGGTGATCGGGGCGGGCGAGAACGACATGGCGGCGCTGGCGGCGACCATCCAGCCGACCATCGACGCGCTGCTCGATCAGGGGATCAACAAGGTCATCCTGGTGAGCCACCTTCAGCAGATCGCTCTGGAGCAGGACCTGGCGGGTCTTCTGCACGGGGTGGACGTGATCGTCGCCGGCGGTTCGGACACCCTTCTGGCGGACGCCCAGGACACCCTGCGCCCCGGCGACACGGCGGACGGCGACTACCCGATCGCGACCACCAACGCGGACGGCGGCACGACGCTGATCGTGAGCACGGACGGCGAGTACTCCTACGTGGGTCGTCTGGTGGTCGACTTCGACCTGGACGGCAACGTGATCGCCGGCAGCGTCGACGAGAACGTCAGCGGCGCCTTCGCGTCGACCGACGGGACGGTCGAGGCGCTTTACGGGAACCTGGGCGACGCGTTCGCCGAGGGGACCAAGGGCGACACGGTGGCCGACCTGGTGGACTCGGTGACCGGGGTGGTGACGGCCAAGGACGGCAACGTGTTCGGCGAGACGGACGTGTTCATCGAGGGCCGTCGGGAGTTCGTGCGGACCGAGGAGACCAACCTGGGCAACCTGACGGCGGACGCCAACCTGGCGGCGGCCAGATCGGTGGACGGGACGGTGCTGGTGTCGATCAAGAACGGCGGCGGCATCCGGGCGCAGATCGGCCAGGTGCAGTCGGACGGCACCCTGGCCCCGACCGGCGAGAACCCGGGGGTGAAGGAAGCCGGCGAGATCTCGCAGCTCGACATCGAGAACAGCCTGCGGTTCAACAACGGCCTGACCCTGATCACCCTGACGCCGGAGCAGCTTCTGGAGGTTCTGGAGCACGCGGTGTCGGCGTCGGGCGACGGGGCGACGCCGGGCCGGTTCGCGCAGGTGGGCGGCATCTCGTTCAGCTTCGACGACGACTCGCCGGCCGGTGACCGGGTGAAGAGCGCGGCGCTGGTTCTGGACGACGGGACCAGGGTCAAGCTGGTCGAGAACGGGGACGTGGCGGACGGCGCACCGGCGGCGATCCGGGTGGTGACCCTGAACTTCCTGGCCGACGGCGGCGACGGCTATCCGTTCGCCGACTTCGAGGCGGCCGATCCGGGGTTCGCCGACCGGGTCGACCTGACGGACGTGGACCTCGGCACGGTCGACGGGGAGCTGGACGGCAACGCCGGCTTCGCGGCGTTCGGCACCGAGCAGGATGCGCTGGCCGAGTACCTGGCGGCGGAGCACCCGGCGGTGGCCGGTCCGGACGGGCCGAGCGACTACGCCGCGGCCGACACCCCGGTCGAGGAGGACACCCGCATCCAGAACCTCGATCACCGCGCCGACACCGTCCTCGACGGCGCCGTGGACTGGGCCGGGGATCAGGCCCCGGTGATCAACGAGGTGCGCATCGACCAGCCGGGCAGCGACGTCGACGAGTTCTTCGAGCTCTACGGCACCGCGGGTGACTCGCTCGACGGGCTGACCTACCTGGTGGTCGGCGATGGCAGCGGCGGCAGCGGCGTCATCGAGAACGTGACCGACCTCACCGGCCACGGCTTCGACGCCGAGGGCCACTTCCTGGCCGCCGAGAGTTCGTTCACCCTCGGCACCGCCGACCTGACCACGTCGCTGAACTTCGAGAACAGCGACAACGTCACCCACCTGCTGGTGCGCGACTTCACCGGCGCCAGCGGCGACGACCTGGACACCGACGACGACGGCGTCCTCGACGTCACCCCGTGGAGCGAGGTGCTCGACTCGGTGGCCCTGGTCGAGGACCTGGGCAGCGGCGAGCAGGTCTACGGCGACACCCAGGTCGGTCCGGACGGCTCCTACGTCCCGGGTCACGTCTTCCGGTCGCCGGACGGCGGCGACTGGCAAATCGGCGATTTCTATGGCGCCGATGACACCCCGGGCGCGGCCAATCCGACGGTCGGCGGCGGCGGGCCGCTCGACCTCGCCATCCACGAAATCCAGGGGGCCGACCACCGGTCGGCCTACGACGGCATGGCGGTGGTCACCTCCGGCATCGTGACCGCCATCGACGGCAGCGGCTTCTACCTCCAGGACGCCGCCGGCGACGGCGACATCGCCACCTCCGACGCCATCTACGTCTACGGCTCCACCGCGGTGAGCGTGGGCGACGCG
>JANQGL010000103.1 GCA_028277325.1 Magnetospira sp. | reverse complement strand
CTGGTGCTTCCGGTATGACTGCCCGCGGCCTCCGGCCGTCCGGGTCGACAACCGGGAGATCGTCGCCGCCCGGTTCGTGCCGCGGACCGAGCTGGACCCGAAGGAATTCGTGCCGCCGCTGCGCCCGTTTGTCCGCGATCTGATGGCCGCCGGGGCGTGATTGGGGCGCGGAGTCCGGGCGTGAAATTTCACTTTCCTTTTCGGCAAACGCGCGTATAGTGCGCGCCCTTAACGCAGGCGCACGTGCTGGGGGCCCCGCGCGGGTCGTGCAACGACGCAAGGCGTTCTTTTTTGGGGCGATCGCCCGCCGACGCGGGACGGCCTCCCTGGAGGGAAGAGCCATGTGTTGGTACTTGAGTGAGACCCGATCCGGCGACGTGACGGCGAAGGCGCGGCCGGCCTGCGCCTGGGATGCGCGCCGCCGCCCGGCCGCGTCCTACATGGCCCTGCTCGGCCGCCGCAATCCACACTCCAGTCTGTGACGTTGGCGCCGCCGCTCGGCGCGGCGCCGTGGCTGTTCGCCCATAACGTCACCCGACAAGACCTGGAGCCGCGTGATGACTCCCAAGATCGCTGAATTCCTGGCCCGAAGCCGCCCGCATACCCCCTGCCTGGTGGTCGACCTCGACAAGGTCGAGGAGAACTACCGGCGCCTGCGCCGCGCCCTGCCGCGCGCCGAGATCTACTATGCCGTCAAGGCCAATCCGGCGCCGCCGGTGCTGGAGCGCCTGCAGGACCTGGGGTCGCGGTTCGACGCCGCCAGCCTTCCCGAGGTGGAGGCCTGCCTGGCGGCCGGCGCGGCGCCCGGCCGCGTCTCGTTCGGCAACACCATCAAGAAGGCGTCGCACATCGCACGCGCCCACGAACTGGGCATCGACCTGTTCGCCTTCGACGCCGCGGAGGAGGTGGACAAACTGGCCGCCAACGCCCCCGGCGCCCGGGTCTACTGCCGCCTGCTGGTCGACAACGGCGGCGCCGACTGGCCGCTGTCGCGCAAGTTCGGCTGCTCGGCCCGCACCGCCGTCGACCTCCTGGTCCGGGCCCGCGACAAGGGCCTGATACCGCACGGGGTGTCGTTCCACGTCGGCTCGCAGCAGACCGATCCCGGCCGCTGGGAAGGCGCCGTCGCGCGTGCCGCGATGGTGTTCACCGACCTGCGCGAACGCGGGATCGAGCTGCGGCTGCTCAACCTGGGCGGCGGCTTCCCGGCCCGCTACCGGGGCGCGGTGCCGGAGGTGGAGGCGTTCGGCGAGGCGATCACCGAGGCCATGCACCGCCATTTCGGCAACGCCATGCCGGAGACCCTGATCGAGCCGGGGCGCAGCATCGTGGCCGAGGCCGGGATCCTGGAAAGCGAGGTGGTCCTGGTGTCGCGCAAGGACCCGGCCGACGCGGTGCGCTGGGTCTATCTGGACGTCGGCAAGTTCGGCGGCCTCGCGGAGACCATGGACGAGGCGATCCGCTACGCCTTCGCCACCGACCGCGACGGCGATCCGACCGGGCCGGTGCACATCGCGGGACCGACCTGCGACGGCGCCGACATCCTTTACGAGAAGACCGATTACCGCCTGCCGCTGACTCTCAGGGCCGGCGATCGGGTGCGCATCGGCAGTGCCGGCGCCTATACCGGCACCTACGCGGCGGTCAACTTCAACGGCTTCCCGCCACCGGGCGAAGTCTATCTCTGACGTCGACGCGTGACGCGCCGTCCGGCCGTCCGGTCGCGGCCGGCGGGGCGCCGCCGGAGGGCCCGGTCCGGGGATCCGGTCACGGCGCGCGGCGCCTTGCGCGGCGCCGGCCGTTGCGGGCATACTTCGCGCATGCGAACCGGCCTCCTGACCGCCCTGCTCCTGGCCCTGCTGCTCGGCGCCTGCGGCACCGTCG
>JANQGL010000485.1 GCA_028277325.1 Magnetospira sp. | reverse complement strand
CTTCAAGGCGCGGGCGGCGGCCGAGGCGGCCGGCGACGCCGAAAGCTGGGCGGTCGGCTCGGTGGTCGCCTCGGACGCCTTCTTCCCGTTCGCCGACGGCCTGCTGTCGGCCGCCGAGGCCGGCGCCACGGCGGTCATCCAGCCGGGCGGCTCGATCCGCGACGAGGAGGTGATCGCGGCGGCCGACGACAAGGGCCTGGCCATGGTGGTCACCGGGATGCGGCATTTCCGGCACTGAGGGCCGCCGGCGGCGGGCGCCCGGCGGCGCCCGCCCGGGAACCCGTCAGGGCGCGACGAGCGCCGGTCCCCCCTCCGCCCTGGCGGCGTCCCAGGCGATGATCGCGCGCCGCCGCTCGGGACCGGTGGCGTAATCGCCGAAGTCCAGCGTCCCGCGCAGCACCGGGATCACCGAATGGCAGGGAATGCAGAACGCCACCGGGTTGGCGTTCAAGGCGTTGCCCACCGCCCGCGCGGCGCGCGGATGTCCGACCACCTGGGCTAGGTCCGAATAGGTGATGAGCTTGCCCTGCGGGAGGCTCAGCAACGCCTCCCAGACCTTGATCTGGAAGTTGGTGCCGCGGATGTGTAGCGGCACCGGCGTCTCGTTGCCGCCCTCGTCCACGAACAGGCGCCGCACGTAGGGCGCGGTCTCCTCCTCGGCCGGAATCAGGGCGGCGGCCGGCCAGCGGCGCGCCAGTTCGGTCCTTGCCGCCGAGTCCTCCTCCGTCTCGAGGAAGGTCAGGCGGCAGATTCCCCGGTCGGTGAGACCGAGCAGGCAGGGTCCGAACGGCGACGGATGGACGCCGTAGCGGATCACCAGATCGGCGCCCTGCCGCTTCGCCTCGCCGGGGGTGACCGCCTCGAAGTTCACGAACAGGTCGTGCAGGCGGCTGGGGCCCGACAGGCCGGAATCCAGCGCCGCGTCGAGGATGCTCGACGACCCCTCCAGCATCCGCCGGGCGTGGGCCAGGGTGAGGAACCCGAGATAGCGCTTCGGGCTGACCCCGGCCCAGCGGGTGAACAGGCGCTGGAAGTGGAACGGACTGAGATTGACCGCCGCCGCCACCTCCTCCAGGTTCGGCTGCGCCATGCGGTGGACGTCGATGTAACGGATCGCCGCGACCACGCGCTTGTAATCCGATGTCCAGGTTTCGGACGGCAGCACGTTCATGGCCTATCCCCTCCAGAACGGTTTCTCGATCGCCGCCCGCACCTCGTCGTAAGTCCGTCCGATGTCGTGCAGCAGCCGGTCATCCAGGTTGGCGAGTTCGCGCCGCCCGCGCCAGCGTCGAACCCACAACAGCAACTTTCCCGTCGCCCATGTCCAGATCGTCAACATAAACCGACGCTATCCAAAATCCCAACCGCAACCCACCCGGTTCTTGCTGACTTGCGTCCGACGGCTTGAAAGGGGCGCGCGAACCGTCTATCGCTCGGGGACCCCACAGGACAGCCGGCCATGACCCCCGACGCCATCGACGATTTCTACCGCCGCCTCGCCGAACGGCTCCCGGAGCCGAAAAGCGAACTCGCCCACCACGACCCCTACACCCTGCTGGTGGCGGTGGTGCTGTCGGCCCAGGCCACCGACAGGGGAGTCAACAAGGCCACCGGTCCGCTGTTCGCGGTGGCCGACACGCCGGCCGCCATGGTGGCGCTCGGCGAGGAGAGACTGCGCGGCCACATCAAGACCATCGGCCTGTTCAACACCAAGGCCCGGAACGTGATCGCCCTGTCGGAGATCCTGCTGGCCGAGCACGGCGGAGAGGTGCCGCGCGACCGCGCGGCCCTGGAGACCCTGCCGGGGGTGGGGCGCAAGACCGCCAACGTGGTCCTCAACGTGGCGTTCGGCGAGCCGACCATCGCCGTGGACACCCACATCTTCCGGGTCTCCAACCGCACCGGGCTGGCCCCGGGCAGGACGCCGCTGGCGGTGGAACGGGCGCTCGAACGGGTGACCCCGGAACGCTGGAAGCGGCACGCCCACCACTGGCTGATCCTGCACGGGCGCTACGTCTGCAAGGCCCGCAAGCCGGACTGCGCGGCCTGCGTGGTGGCCGACCTGTGCGATTTCCCCGACAAGCCCGCCGCCGCCGCGACCTGACGGCGGCCGGCGCGCCGGTCAGCCGGCCTTGGCGCGGGCCAGCAGCGTCCCGTAGCAGGCGGCCGGGTCGACCGGGCGGTCGCCGCGCGGCCGCGCCTCGAAATGGTCGACCACCAAACCGTCGCCGCCCGGGTCCGGATACAGGAACAGGTCGAGGATGCAGGAGTCGGCGCGGTACTGCCAGAGCTGGGCCGGCGGATCGTGGCGGCGGAAATCGGCCCGGCCGAGCCGCCGTTCCGCCTCCTCGGCCGGCATGCGGCGCAGCTCGTCGGGCGGCCGCGGCGTCACCACGGCCAGTCGCGGCGCCGGTGCCGGGTCCGCCGCCGCGTTCGGGTCGGCGGCCGGCGCCGCCACCGCCCGGGAGCCCGTCGATCGGTCGGTCTGGGTCGTCTGGCAGGCGGCGAGGAGAACGCCGGCGGTCAGGACCGCGGCAAGGCCCGGCCCCGTCACGACGCCGAGGCGGATCCGTCGGCGGCGTGCGCCGCGTGGCCGCCTTCCTCCTCGGTCAGGGCGCGCATGTCGCCGCACACCTCGCCGCCGGCCTCGATGACGATGCGGCCGTAGCGCACGGAGCCGGTGACCCGGCCGCCGGAGCGCACGGTCAACTGGTTGCGGCAGATCAGATTGCCCTCGTAACGACCCGAGATGTCGGCCTGCTCCACGTCCACGTCGCCCCGGAACAGGCCGGTCGACATGATCTCGATCAGGCGAGTGCCGGAGACCTCGACCTCCACCTCGCCTTCCACCACCAGGCGCTCGCAGGAGTCGATCTCGCCCTTGAGGCGGATGTCGCGGCCGACCACCAGGCGCTTCGGGTCGTCCTCGGCGGCCGCCCCGCGCGACCGTTCGGCGCGGCTGGTCGGGCCCGGGATGTCGACCGGCCGGCGCGGGATCTCGGCCCGATAGGGCGTCGCCGGGGCCTTGGCCGGGGCGTGGGTTCCCTTGCGGGAGAACGGTTTCAGGGGCGGCGTTTCGGTCTCCTCGGGGGCCGGCGGTGTCGGCTCGGTCGGCTCGACGGCCGGTTCGGCCGGTTCGCCGTCGTCCTTTTTCTTATTGAACATGGCCATGCGGTCTTCCTCTCAATGTCCTATGCGCTGCGCTGCCGCCACATCTCGACCAGATGCACCATGGCCGCCGTGGCGAGCAGCGGGGTTACCAGGTTGACGAACGGCACCGTGAAGGC
Organism: Magnetospira sp.; assembly: GCA_028277325.1. Lineage (GTDB taxonomy): Bacteria > Pseudomonadota > Alphaproteobacteria > Rhodospirillales > Magnetospiraceae > JANQGL01. Next base: position 1,674 of record JANQGL010000485.1, on the reverse strand, counting down.
GAACGCGGCGATCACCCCGAAGACCAGCAGCGGAACCTGCTTGGTGCGTTTCAGGCCGAGCGCGTTGACCGGATCGAGGCGGCGCAGCGCCACCAGCTCGTAGTATTCGCGGCCGAGCAGGTAGCCGTTGATTCCGTAGAACACGAACGGGAACAGGGGCGGAATCACCAGGAACAGAAGCGCCACGAGGTTCAGGGCCAGGGCGATGCCGAGGAACTTCAGGGTGGTGACGACGATCTCCGCGATCGGCTGCGCGCGGGCCGGCGGCAGGTGCGGGTAGTGGCGGCGGTCCACCGCGCTGGCGGCGTCCTCCAGGAAGAATCCGAGAATGACGCCGATCACCGCCGGGAACAGGAACCAGGTCAGCACCAGCACGGCGACGCCGCCCAGCAGGTCGACCACGGTGTCCAGCCAGCCGAGGCTGAACAGGGCGGTGTGGGTCAGCAGGAAGCCGACGCCGCCCCAAAGCAGCACGAAGGCCAGCGCCGCGAGACCGACGCTGCGCCACAGGACGCCCCGAAAAGAGCGGTCGGTCAGTTGTCCGAGGGCAAGGCCGATCGCCTTGATCATTGCGTGGTCTCCCTTCTCGCGCACCGCGCCGACGGCGCCGTCACCCCGCCTTCTGTTTAGCCCCGGCGCCGGGGCTCCGCAAGGGGCGGCCGGGCCGAACCGGGTCCGGGAGAGGTGGCCGTTTCACGAACGGACCAATTTCAAGCGCTTAGCACGAATCTGGATGCATACGCAGTTGTATTCGGGGGCACGAGGACGGTCCCCTGCCTATCCCAACCCAAGCGATCTTAACATCCGGTTAATGCGCTGCGCGATCACCCCGTGCGGCGGCCCGGTCCGGCCCCGGTTCACGCGAGATGTTGTAAAGGCGGGCGAAGCCTTTGGTTTATTTGGTGGGTCCGGAGGGACTCCGAACGACGCGCGGCGGGCCGGCGCCAAAAAACAACATTCGCAGGCAGTCTTCGCCCGGCGGCGACCCGACGCCTTCCGTTTTTTGAACGACCGGTCTTTTTTCGGCTGGCGGCCTGTCGGGGCGCGATTCCGCACCCGTCGGGCTGGCCGTCGCCGGGCCCGGGCCGGCGTCGGTCCGAGGCCGGCCCTTGCCCCGGTCCGCGCCCGGTCTATACTGCGCGCCAAATCAGACGACCCAAGGGGAAGCCTCATGACCGACGCCACCGCGCCGGACTACGCCGTTCTGGGAATCGGCAACGCCATCGTCGACGTGCTCGCCCACTCCGACGACGCCCAGATCAACGACCTCGGCCTCGAGAAGGGCGCCATGACCCTGATCGACTCCGAAACGGCGGATCGCCTGTACGACCGCATGGGTCCGGGCATCGAGGTGTCGGGGGGATCGGCCGCCAACACCATCGCCGGGCTGGCCTCGCTCGGCGCGGCGACCGCCTTCGTGGGCAAGGTGCGGGCCGACGAGCTGGGCAAGGTGTTCGCGCACGACATCCGGTCGCTGGGGGTTCGTTTCGACACCCGACCGGCCGCCGACGGGGCGCCGACCGCGCGCTGCCTGATCTTCGTCACCCCCGACGCCCAGCGCACCATGCAGACCTACCTCGGCGCCTGCGTGGGCCTGGCCCCGGACGATATCGATCCGGAGGTGGTCGGGCGCGCCGCGGTGACCTACCTGGAAGGGTACCTGTGGGACCCGCC
>JANQGL010000465.1 GCA_028277325.1 Magnetospira sp. | reverse complement strand
CCGGCGGACCGACCTGATGGACCGCCGCGACCAGTTCGAGGGCCTGCTGTTCGCGATGCAACGGATGGCCCGCTATCCCCCCGAAGCCCTGATGGTGCTGCCGCGCGATCCCGACGACACGGTGCGCGGCGCCATCCTGATGCGGGCCGCGCTGCCGGAGATCGAGGCCCGGGCGGCGATCCTGCGCCGCCAGCTCGACTCCCTGGCCGCCACCCGCCGGGCCCTGGCCCGCGAGCGCGACGACCTGCTGGCGGCGCGCGCCAGCCTGGACGGCGAGCGCGCCGAGCTGGACCGCCTGCTGGCCCGCAAGGCGGCGCTGTTCAAGCGCCTGCGGCGGCAAGGCGCGGCGGCGGCCGAGGAGGTCGCGCGGCTGGCCACGAAGTCCGACAGCCTGCATGAACTGGTGCGCCGGCTGGAGGCCAAGCGGGCCGAGACCCGCCGCCGCACGGCCAGCCTCGCCGCGGTGCCGCGCGACAAGCCGCGCCCGGCGGCGGCGGACGCCCCGGTGGCCTCGGTGACGATCCCCGAGATCCCGATCAGCCGGGCGCGCGGCCGCCTGCCGCGGCCGGTCAACGGGCGGCTGGTGGTCGCCTACGGGGAGAAACGCGGCAAGGGGCCGACCGCCAAGGGACTCACCTTCGAGACCCGGCCGGGCGCCCGGGTGGTCGCCCCGCACGGCGGCAAGATCGTGTTCGCCGGGCCGTTTCGCGGCTATGGGCGGCTCTTGATCATCGAACATGGCGAGGGATACCATATCCTGCTGTCCGGCATGGCTCGAATCGACGGCGATATCGGGCAGACGGTGCTGACCGGCGAACCGGTCGGCGTGATGGACGCCTCCGGTCCCGGACGGCCGCGACTCTATCTGGAACTTCGGCGCGACGGTCAGCCGATCAATCCCCGGCCGTGGCTCACGGCACAGAAAGGTAAGGCAAACGGATGAAACTCAAGTGGATCGCGCTGTCCCTGCTGGTCGGCGTCTTCGCGTGGCAGGCCGCCCCGGCGGCCGAGGACGCCGACGCCGAGGCGCCGGATACCTATGAGCTCCTGATCCTGTTCGGCGACGTGTTCGAGCGGGTGCGCGCCAACTACGTGGAGGAGGTCGACGACCAGGACCTGATCGAATCGGCGATCACCGGCATGCTGACCTCGCTCGATCCGCATTCCAGCTACATGAACCCGAAGACCTATCGCGAGATGCGGGTGCAGACGCGCGGCGAGTTCGGCGGCCTGGGCATCGAGGTGACGATGGAGAACGGCCTCATCAAGGTGGTGTCGCCGATCGACGACACGCCGGCGTTCCGGGCCGGCCTGGAGCCGGGCGACCTGATCACCCACCTGGACGGCGAGGCGGTGATGGGCCTGACCCTGCAGCAGGCGGTGGACAGGATGCGCGGCCGCGTCGGCACCGACATCACCCTGACCGTGCGCCGCGAGGGCAAGGACGATTTCGACGTCACGATCACCCGCGCCATCATCCAGATCCGCTCCGTGCGGTCGCGCCTGGAGGGCGGCGTGGCCTACGTGCGCATCACCTCGTTCAGCGAGAACACCCACGACGGCCTCGAAACGGCGGTCGAGCAGATGCGGGCCGAGCAAGGCGATCGCCTGGCCGGACTGGTGCTCGATCTGCGCAACAATCCGGGCGGCCTGCTCGATCAGGCGGTCGCGGTGTCCGACGCCTTCCTGGAAAAGGGGGAGATCGTCTCCACCCGGTCGCGCGACCCGGAGGAAGGCCAGCGCTTCAACGCCCGGCCGGGCGACCTGATCGACGGCCTGCCGATGGTGGTGCTGATCAACGGCGGCTCGGCGTCGGCCTCGGAGATCGTCGCCGGCGCCCTGCAGGACCACCGGCGGGCCCTGATCCTGGGGACCCAGTCGTTCGGCAAGGGCTCGGTGCAGACCATCGTGCCGCTGCCCGGTCACGGGGCGATGCGGCTGACCACGGCCCGCTACTACACGCCGTCCGGCCGCTCCATCCAGGCCACCGGCATCGAGCCCGACATCGAGATCCGGCAGGCCCGCATCGAGGATCTGGAAACGTCGCGCGGCCGCCGCGAGGCCGACCTGCGGGGCGCCCTCCACAACGGAGACGAGGAGACCGCGCCGGACGACGCCGCGGCGGACCCAGGCGAGGACGCGGACGCCGCGCGGCCGCGCGACTATCAACTGCTGCGGGCCCTCGACCTGATCAACGGCGTGGCCTTGTTCTCGGCCCGCGCGGCCGAATAGGGGCGCCGCCGAGACCGGGAGGACGGGTTGAGACTTTTCGACAAGCTGCTTGGCCGGCGCCCGTCCGACGAGGACACGGACGACGACCTGCCGGACGAAGACGACGCGACGGATGACGCGACGGACGACGCGACGGACGACGCGGACCCCTGGGACGAGGAGGAGCCGCCCAAACCCGGGTTCCTGAGCCGGCTCGACCCGTCCAGGCGGCGGCTGGCGCTGATCGGCGGCGCCGGGGTCGGCGGCCTGCTGGTGATCGTGCTGGCGGCGGTGCTGCTGTTCGGCGGCGGCG
>JANQGL010000455.1 GCA_028277325.1 Magnetospira sp. | reverse complement strand
GACTTCTGGTGCCGTCGCGCCAGCACCCGGGAACCTTCTACGCCCTGCCGCAGGCGCCGCAGCAGTTCAAGCAGCTGCTGATGGTGGCCGGGTTCGACCGCTATTTCCAGATCGCCCCCTGCTTCCGCGACGAGGACGCGCGGGCCGACCGCTCGCCGGGCGAGTTCTATCAGCTCGACTTCGAGATGTCGTTCTGCACCCAGGAGGACGTGTTCGAGGTCCTGGAGCCGGTGCTGGCCGGGGTGTTCGCGGAGTTCGGGGGCGGCCGCACGGTCTCCGAGACGCCGTTCCCGCGCATTCCCTACGCCGAGGCGATGGCCAAATACGGCACCGACAAGCCGGACCTGCGCAATCCCATCGAGATGCGGGACGCCACCGAGACCTTCCGCGGCTCCGGGTTCAAGGTGTTCGCCGGGATGATCGACAGGAACGACAAGGTGCGGGTGTTCGCCATCCCCGCCAAGGACGGCGGCAGCCGCGCCTTCTGCGACCGCATGAACTCCTGGGCCCAGGGGGAGGGGCAGCCGGGCCTGGGCTACGTCTTCTTCCGCGACGGGGAGGGCGCCGGGCCGATCGCCAACAACATCGGCCCGGACCGCACGGCCGCCCTTCGCGACCGCCTCGGCCTGACGGACGGTGACGCGGTGTTTTTCGTCTGCGGCGTGCCGGCCGAGGTCGCCACCTTCGCCGGCCGGGCTCGGGAGCGTATCTGCGACGAGCTGGGCCTGCGCGAGAAGGGGGTGTTCAAGTTCTGCTGGGTGGTCGATTTCCCCATGTACGAACTGAACGAGGACACCGGTCGCGTCGAGTTCTCCCACAACCCCTTTTCCATGCCCCAGGGCGGCCTGGAGGCCCTGGAGACCCGGGACCCGCTGGACATCCTCGCCTACCAGTACGACATCGTCTGCAACGGCGTCGAGCTGTCCTCCGGCGCGGTGCGGAACCACCGTCCCGACATCATGACCAAGGCCTTCGCCATCGCCGGCTACCCGCCGGAGACGGTGGAGACCCAGTTCGGCGGCATGCTCAACGCCTTCAAATACGGCGCCCCGCCGCACGCCGGCTGCGCGCCCGGCATCGACCGCATCGTAATGCTGCTGGCCGACGAGCCGAACATCCGCGAGGTGATCGCCTTCCCCATGAACCAGCAGGCGCAGGACCTGCTGATGGGCGCCCCGGCGACCATCGGCGCGGCGCGCTACAAGGAGCTCCATATCCGTCCCGACCTGCCGAGGCCGAAGGCCAAGGCGGCGGCCGACGGCGACGCCTGAGGCGTCTCCCGGCGGCCGCGGGCGGTCCGGTCCGCGTCCGGACCTTATCGAGCCGTCCCCCTACTTCCTTCGGAGCAACCCCACCGGGTGGTCTGTGGACGGCGTGCCACAGGTCGCGGGCGTTTCGGTCATTGGCGGTTTCTTAACCCTTGTCGCCTAGCGTGAAGGGCATGCATAACCCCATGAACAGACGGCATAAATGTTGCAAAAACAGAACGACAGGGCTTCGGCGCGCGAGGGACCCCATGATGCGTAAAGTGTATTTGGTTTTGCTTTTGCCGGTGCTGCTCGGCGGCTGCGCGCTTCCGATGTCGGTTCGCGTCGCCTCCTGGGCGGTCGACGGGATCAGCTACATCGCGACCGAGAAGTCGCTGAGCGACCACGTCCTGTCGGCGGTGGTCG
>JANQGL010000448.1 GCA_028277325.1 Magnetospira sp. | reverse complement strand
ATCCTGGCCGACGGCGGCACGTTCATTTCCGAGCGCACCGCGCGGACGGTGGTGATCAGGCGGACCAGCCAGTCCATCTCCGCCGCCGTCGCCGGGTCGATCAGCGTCTCCGGCAGCTCCGGCCAGCGGCCGAGCAGCAGGTCGCCGGGCTTGCCGCCGTTCAGATGGCGGTGCAACTCCTCGGTGATGAACGGCATGAACGGGTGCAGCAGGTGCAGCAGCCGGTCCAGCACCCAGGCGGTGGCGGCGCGGGTTTCCGATTTCGCGGACTCGTCGTCGCCGGTCAGCAGCGGCTTGGCGAATTCCAGGTGCCAGTCGCAGAAGGTGCCCCAGGTGAACTGGTAGAGCGCGCCCGCCGCGTCGTTGAACTTGTAGTCGGCCAGAGCCCGCTCCACCTCGGCGGCGCATTCGGCCAGCTTGCCGACGATCCAGCGGTTGAGGGTCATCGAACAGGCCGCCGGATCGAACCCGGCGACCGGCCGGCAGTCGTTCATCTCGCAGAACCGGGCGGCGTTCCAGAGCTTGGTGCAGAAGTTGCGATAGCCCTCGACGCGGCTTTTCGAGAGCTTGACGTCGCGTCCCTGGGCGGCCAGGGCGGTGAGGGTGAAACGCAGGGCGTCGGCGCCGTACTCGTCGACGAGAACGAGCGGGTCGATCACGTTGCCCTTCGACTTCGACATCTTCTGCCCCTTCTCGTCGCGCACCAGGGCATGGATGTAGACGGTGCGGAACGGCACCTCCTTCATGAAGTGCAGCCCGAACATCATCATCCGGGCGACCCAGAAGAAGATGATGTCGAACGCGGTGACCAGGGTGTCGGTCGGGTAGTACCTGGCCAGCTCCGGCGTCTCCTCCGGCCAGCCGAGGGTCGAGAACGGCCACAGGGCGGACGAGAACCAGGTGTCCAGGACGTCGGTTTCCCGGCGCAGCTCGGTCGGCGCGCCGTAATGCGCCTCGGCGGCGGCCAGGGCCGCCGCCTCGGTCAGCTCGACGAAGATGCGCCCGTCCGGGCCGAACCAGGCCGGGATGCGGTGGCCCCACCAGATCTGGCGCGAGATGCACCACGGCTGGATGTTGCGCATCCAGTCGAAATAGGTCTTCTCCCAGTTCCGCGGGACGAACCGGGTCCGGCCCTGTTCCACCGCCTCGATGGCCGGCCCGGCCAGCACCTCGGCGCGCACGAACCACTGATCGGTCAGCAGCGGCTCGATGACCACCCCGGAGCGGTCGCCGTAGGGCGCCGTCATCGGGTTGTCCTCGATCCGGTCCAGCAGCCCCAAGCGCTCGAAATCCTTGACCACCACGTCGCGCGCCTCGAAGCGGTCGAGGCCGCGCAGGTGGTCGGGCAGGGTCTCGGCCTCCTGTGCGCCGCCGGCGCCCGGTTCCGGGGCGACGGTCATGGCGCCGCTCCCGGTCTCCGTCCACCGCCAGACCTCGATGGCGTCGGCGCGGATACGGGCCTCGCGGTCGAGCACGTTGATCACCTTCAGGCGGTGCCGCTTGCCGACCTCGAAGTCGTTGAAGTCGTGGGCCGGGGTGATCTTCACGGCGCCGGAGCCCTTGTCCGGGTCGGCGTAGTCGTCGGCGACGATCGGAATCCGCCGGTTGACGATCGGCAGCAGGACGTCTTGGCCGATCAGGTCGGCATAGCGCGCGTCCTCCGGGTGGACGGCGACCGCGGTGTCGCCGAGCATGGTTTCCGGCCGGGTGGTGCCGACCGCCACGAAGCGGCTCGGATCGTCGGCCAGCGGGTAGCGGAAATACCACATCTTGCCGACCGTCTCGCGCTGTTCCACTTCCAGGTCGGAGATCGCGGTGTGCAGCAGCGGGTCCCAATTGACCAGCCGCTTGTCGCGATAGATCAGGCCTTCCTTGTACAGCCGCACGAACACCTTGCGGACCGCCGCCGACAGGCCGTCGTCCATGGTGAAGCGCTCGCGGTCCCAGTCGCAGGAGGCACCCAGGCGGCGCAACTGCCCGGTGATGGTGCCGCCGGATTCCGCCTTCCACTCCCAGATCCGTTCGATGAACTTCTCGCGGCCAAGGGTGTGGCGGGTCTCCCCCGTGCCCTCCGTCTCCATCCGCCGCTCGACGACCATTTGCGTCGCGATGCCGGCGTGGTCGGTGCCCGGCTGCCACAGGACGTCGCCGCCGCGCATGCGCTTGTAGCGGATCAGGATGTCCTGCAGGGTGTTGTTGAGGGCGTGCCCCATGTGCAGGGAGCCGGTCACGTTGGGCGGCGGAATGACGATGGAATACGGCGCGCCGCTGGCGCCCTCGACGCCGTGCACCCGGTTGCAGCGGAAGGCGCCGTCGCGTTCCCAGGCTTCGTAGAGTTGCTTTTCGACCGTCTCCGGCCGGTACGTCTTGTCCAGCATCGCCGCGTTCCCGACTCTTCGGATGACCGGGGCCGTCCGCCCCGCGAAAGAGCGGCGACTGTAAACCGAACCGGCGGGATTTTGAAGGCCGGAGGGATTGGATCCAGGGGAGAAAAACGTTCCGGCGAGCCGCCCTTGCCCTTTGCGGCGCGCCCGTGTCCCGGGCCTGCCGAGGAACGAAGGGCGATCGCCCCCCGCCCATCGAGGGCCCTGCGGGGCGCCTCGCCCTTCGAGGCCCCTCAGGACGAGGCGAATACTCCTTTTTTTCAACCTCATCCTGGGGTGCGGGCGGAGCGGGCCTCGACGGATGGGGCATCGCGACGCCGACACCGGGTGGACGTCGGTCTCCTCCGCCGCCGTCCGGTCAACCGGCCGCTTGCGCGCCGCGCCCGGCGATGCCAAGACAGGGGGCGCGCCGCCCTGGAGATTGCCCATGCCGCCACCGCTTTTGATCCTGCGCGACGTCCGACTGGGGTTCGGCGGCCGGCCGCTGTTCGCCGGGGTCGACCTGGCGGTGTCGAAGGGCGAGCGGATCGGTCTGGTGGGGCGCAACGGGAGCGGCAAGTCGACCCTGCTCAAGGTGATGGCCGGGCTGGTCGAGGCGGAGTCCGGGGAGGTGGTGCGGCAGAGCGGCCTCCACGTCACCTACCTGGCGCAGGAACCGGACCTGGGCGGCCACGCGACGGTGGGTGATTTCGTGGCCGACGGGCTGCCCGAGCATTCGGCCGACGACGCCCACCTGATCGCCCCCTGGCTGGACGAGGTCAAGCTGCAGGCGGGCGCCGCCTGCGGCGGCCTGTCGGGCGGCGAGCGGCGGCGCGCCGCCCTGGCCCGCGCCCTGGTCGCGCAGCCGGACATCCTGCTGCTCGACGAGCCGACCAACCACCTGGACCTGGCGGCCATCGAATGGCTGGAATCCACCCTCGACGGGTTCCCCGGCGCCCTGGTGACGATCAGCCACGACCGCGCCTTCCTGAGCCACCTGACCCGCCTCACCCTGTGGCTGGACAACGGCACGGTGCGCCGCCTGGACGGCGGATTCGACGGCTTCGAGGCCTGGGCCGACCGGATCCTCGAACGCGAGGCGACGGCACGCCGCAAGCTCGACAAGAAGATCGCCGAGGAGACCCGCTGGTCGCGCCAGGGCATCTCGGCGCGCCGCAAGCGCAACCAGGGCCGCCTGCGCCGCCTGCACGAGCTGCGGGCCGAACGGGCGCGGCGGCCGACCCGCGGCGGCGCGGTGACCCTGGAGGCCGATCGCGGAGAGCCGTCCGGCAAGCTGGTCGCCGAGGCCGAGGGGATCGGCAAGCGCTACGGCGACCGCTGGATCCTGCGCGACTTCTCGACCCGCCTCCTGCGCGGCGACAAGGTGGGGGTGATCGGGCCCAACGGGGCCGGCAAGACCACCCTTTTGCGCCTGCTGACCGGCGACCTGGCGCCCGACACCGGCGATGTTCGCCTGGGCACCAACCTGACGCCGCTCCACCTGGACCAGAACCGGGCCACCCTGGACCCGGACAGGAGCCTGTGGGACACCCTGTGCGACACGGGCGGCGACCAGGTGACGGTGCAGGGGCGGCCGCGCCACGTGATCGGCTACCTGAAGGACTTCCTGTTCGACGAACGCCAGGCGCGCGGCCCGGTCGGCAGCCTGTCGGGCGGCGAACGCAACCGCCTGCTGCTGGCCAAGGCGATGACCCGGCCGGCCAACTTCCTGATCCTCGACGAACCGACCAACGACCTGGACATGGACACCCTCGACCTTCTCCAGGAGATGCTGTCCGATTTCGACGGCACCCTGTTGATGGTCAGCCACGACCGCGACTTCCTGGATCGCATCGTGACCTCCACCATCGTCCTGGAAGGCGACGGCCGGGCGACCGAGTATCCGGGCGGCTACTCGGACTACCTGCGCCAGCGCCCGGCCGCGCCGCGGCCGCAACCGCCGCGCGCCGCGCCGCCGCGCCGCCCGGCCCCGGCGACCAAACCGCACGTTTCCGTGAAACCGGACAAGTTAAGCTACAAGCAAAATCGCCTGCTGGAAGAATTACCCAAAAGAATTAAAGAACTGGACGCGCGTGTCGCCGGGCTTCGCGAAACCCTGTCCGATCCCGACCTGTTCCGCCGCGATCCGGCCGCCTTCCATGCCGCGACGGCGGCGCTGGAGGCGGCGGAGACGGCGCTGTCCGAGGCCGAGGAGCAGTGGCTTGGCCTCGAAATTCTGCGCGAATCCATGGGTGGCAACTGAACGAATGCGGTATCGTTTTGGTCGTCTGCCATAAGAGTAAGGATTTGAATTTTTCTATGTAATTTGATAACCTATTAAAATTGCGTAATAGCTAAATCCATATGTGCGCGAACAAGCGGCAGCCTTAAGACACCGTTTTTTGGCGTTTCTTAAATGCCTTCTTTTGTGTTTATCTTGGCTGCAAGCAGTTGGGCCGTCAGGCACTTGACGCGGAAAGGGTCGGCATGAGTGGAATGGGCACCACGTCCCGGCGCGCGCGCGTTCGGTTGAGCATCTTCGGGGGTCTGTGGAGCGCGTTCCCGGAACTGTTCCTGTCGTCCCTGTTCATGAACGTGCTGGCCCTGGCATTGCCGCTCGCCCTGCTGCAGGTCTACGACCGGATCGTGCCCAACGCGTCGCGCGGCACCCTGGTCATGTTGATCGCCGGGGTGTTCACCGCCCTGGTCCTGGAAGCCATCCTGCGGGTGGCGCGGTCGTTGATCACCGGCTGGGTCGGCGCCCGCTTCGAGCACCGGGCCGGCTGCGCGGCGTTCAACCGGCTGATCAACAGCAGCCTCCAGGACTTCGAGCGGGTCGGCTCCGGAATCCATCTGGAACGCATGAGCGCCCTGCGCCAGGTCAAGGAGTTCTATGCCGGGCAGGCGGTCACGGCGTTGCTCGACCTGCCGTTCGTGGTGCTGTTCCTGGGCCTGATCTGGATGCTGGGCGGACATCTGGTCCTGGTGCCGATCACCGTGCTGGCGGTGTTCGGGATCGCCGCCGTGCTGCGCGCCCAGGCCCTGCGGCGGGCCATCGACACCTACACCCAGGCCCGCGACCGGCGGCTGAACTTCACCATCGAGGTGCTGAGCGGCATCCACTCGGTCAAGTCGATGGCCATGGAGTCCCTGATGCTGCGCCGGTTCGGACGGCTTCAGGAAACCTCCGCCCAGGCCGACTACGGGGTCGCCCTGCAGAACGCCTCGGCGATGAGCACCGGCGTGTTCTTCTCGCAGTTGACGATGATCGCGGTGGCCGCCTACGGCGCCACCCTGGTGGTCGACAACCTGATCACGGTCGGCGGCCTGGCCGCCTGCACGCTGTTGTCGGGCCGCGCCCTGCAACCCCTGCAGCGGGCGGTCGGCCTGTGGACCCGGTTCCAGACCGTGCGTCTGGCCCGCAAGCGGCTCAAGGAAATCTTCAGCCTGCCGCAGGAGGCGATCCCGGAGGTCCCGGTCAGCGAACCGATCGACGGGGCATTGCGCCTGGAGGGCGTGCGCTTCCGCTACGGCGAGAACCTGCCGGATGTCATCAAGGGGATCGACCTCGACGTCGTGCCGGGCGAATGTGTCGGCATCGCCGGCTCCAACAACAGCGGCAAGAGCACCCTCCTCGCCCTCATGATGGGCACCCTTCGGGCCACCGAGGGCCGGGTGCTGATCGACGGCCGTCCGGTCGAGCGCTACGATCCGCACGCCCTCAAGCACGGCGGAATCGCCTATCTGCCGCAGCAGGGCGAGCTGTTCCAGGGCACGATCCTGGAGAACATCACCATGTTCCGGGCCGAGTTCACCGAGGACGCGATGCAGGTGGCGCGCCTGCTCGGCCTGGACGAGGTGGTGGCCAAGCTGCCGTTCGGGTATGACACCCGGGTCGGCGACGCGGCCTACGAATCGTTGCCGCGCGGCATCCGCCAGCGCATCGCCATCGCCCGCGCCCTGGTCGGCGAACCCCGGATCGTGCTGTTCGACGAGGCCAACACCGCGGTCGACGGAGCCGGCGACGCCTACCTGCGGCTGACCCTGGAGCGCCTGAAAGGCTCCAGCACCCTGATCCTGATCACGCCGCGTCCGTCGCTGCTCAAGCTGGCCAATCGGGTGTTCGATCTGGACGACGGCCGCCTGACGCCGCGCCCGGAGGCGCCGCCGCCCGCCCAGGCCGCGCGGTCGGACCGGCCGGCGATCCAGCATCGCGCGGCCGGCGGGACGGGCCCGTCATGAACAAGCCGTTCGACAGCGACCAGACGTCCGCCGCCAACCTGCCGGCCGAATTCTCGTGGTCCGAGCCGTCGGAGCAGGATGTCCTGTCGGATGACCAGATCACCAGCGGCAAGCTGGGCGGATTCAAGGCGGCGACCGACCTCGCCGCCTGCCTGCTGCCGCTGCTCGGCGCGCTCGGCTGGCGCGGCAGCCCGCGCCACGTGGCCGAGGCGCTGCCCCACTTCGCCGATACCCTGGACCTGACCGGCCTGCTCAACGTGCTGGCCAACCTGGGCTATTCGAGCCGCTCCACCCGCCTCGCCCTGCGCGACGTGGACCCGCGCCTGCTGCCGTGCCTCTACGTGCCGGATCGCGGTCTGGCGATGGTGCTGCTGCAACGCGACGGTCGCGCCATCCGGGCGTTCGACGCGCGAACCGACGCCGAGGTGGACATCGCCCGGCCGCGCGGCCGCGGCCGGATCTACGTGTTCAGCCCGCTGGAGGAGGACGACCCGCGCCGTCAGGCCAAGCAAACCGGCTACGTCGGCAAGATGGCCGACCGTTTCCGGCCGCTGATCTATCAGATCCTGGCGGTCAGCTTCTTTTCCAATCTGCTGGTTCTGGCCACCCCGCTGTTCATCATGGGGGTCTACGACAAGGTGGTGGCCACCGGATCGATGACCACCCTCGCCTTCATGGTCGCCGGGGTGATGATCGCGCTGATCGGGGATTCCTTCCTGCGCGGCATCCGGTCGCGCATGATCGCCTTTATCGGGGCGCGGCTGGACCACATCATCGGCAACGCGATCTTCGAGCGGCTGCTGTATCTGGCGCCGTCGTTCACGGAGCGGGCGACGATCGGCGCCCAGGTGGCGCGCCTGAAGGATTTCGAGGCGATCCGCGAATTCTTCACCGGGCCGATGGCGACCGTCGTGCTCGAAGCCCCCTTCGTGTTCGTTTTCGTGATCGTGATGGCCGTCCTGGGCGGCACGCTCGCCCTCATACCGTTGGCCACCATCCTCCTGTTCGGGGTGCTCGCGGTGACCGTGCTGCCGATCCTGCGCGACCGGGTGGCGGCAAGCGCGCGCGCCGAGTCGAAACGCCAGGAATTCCTGGTCGAATCGCTGTCCAAGATGCGGTCCCTGAAGACCGCCGGGGCCGAAATCCAATGGCGCGAGCGGTACCGGGAAATCTCGGCCCGCGCCGCCATGCGCGGTTTCGCCACCAGCAAGGTGCAGGCGGTCGCCTCGACCCTGGCCCACGTGCTGGTGGTCGGGTCCGGCCTCACCACCCTCGGCTGGGGGGTCACCAAGGTGCTCGACGGCGACATGACGGTGGGCGGCCTGATCGCCTCGATGATCCTGGTGTGGCGGGTTCTGTCCCCCATGCAGACCGCGTTCCTGACCATGACCCAGGTCGAACAGGTGCGGGCCTCGGTGCGCCAGATCGACAACCTGATGCAGCTCAAGCCGGAGCGCGATCCCAACACCCGCATCCGGCCGCTGAAACGATTCAAGGGCGCGGTGACGTTCAGCCGCGTGTCGCTGCGCTACTCGCCGGACGCCGACCCGGCCCTGGTCGGGGTGACCTTCGACGTGGCGCCGGGCGAGTTGTGCGCGGTGATCGGGCCCAACGGCTGCGGCAAGTCGACGGTGCTCAAGCTGATCTCCGGGATGTACCAGCCGCAGGCCGGCAGCGTGCGTATCGACAACGTGGACATCCGCCAGATCGATCCGCTGGAGTTGCGCCATGCGGTGTCCTACGTGCCGCAGCAGAGCCAGTTGTTCTTCGGCACCATCGCCCAGAACCTGCGCCTCGCCAATCCCGTCGCCAGCGACGAGGAACTGCGCTGGGCCTGTGCCCAGGCCGATCTGCTGGAGGACCTGGAAGACCTGCCGGACGGCCTTCAGACACGGGTCGGCGACGGCCGCAGCGAACAGTTTCCGGCCAGCCTGACCCAGCGCATCGCGCTGGCCCGGGCCTATATCAAGCGGTCGCCGATCATGCTGTTCGACGAGCCGGTGAACGGGCTCGACTTCGAAAGCGACAAGAAGTTCATGCGGACCCTGGAATCGATGCGCGGCCAGGCGACGGCGTTCCTCATCACCCACCGGCCGAGCCACCTCAAGCTGATGGACAAGATCGTCATTCTCGACGGCGGCCTGGTCCGGATGGCCGGCCCCGCCAAGCAGGTGCTCGAAAAGATCCCGCCCGGTATGTTCTGACGAGGCCCCAAGATGAGCGACGACACCCTGCTTCCCGCGCATGCCGGCGCCGCCCCGCCCGCCAAGGTCCATATCGAACGCGGCGACCGCCAGATCCGCTACATGGCGCAATCCGTCCTGCTGGAGGAATCGGGCACCTCGCGGCTGGTCCGCATGGCGATCCTGGTGGTCAGCCTGGTGGTGGTGGCGTTCGCGGTCTGGTCGGCGCTCACCCGGATCGACGAGGTGGCGGCGGCCAACGGCCAGGTGGTGCCGTCCGGCTCGGTGCAGGTGGTGCAGCACCTGGAAGGCGGCATCGTCCGCGACATCCTGGTGCGCGACAAGGATCTGGTCGACGCCGGGCAGAGTCTGATCCGGTTCGACCCGACGCAGGCGCTGGCCGAGCTCGATCAGGTCCGGGCCCGCCGCATGGCGCTCTGGCTGCGCACCGAGCGCCTGCGCGCCTTCACCGAGGGCCGCGAACCCGACTTCGGATTCGCCCTGCCCGACTATCGGCGCCTGGTCGAGGACCAGCAGTCGATCTACCGGCAACAGCTGACGACCCGCGATTCGCAGCGCGAGGTGCTGGAGAGGCAGATCGCCCAGAAGGAGGCGCAGCTCGCCACGATCCGCAACCAGCAGACGGCGGTGCGTCAGCAACTGGCGTACCAGGACGAGGAACTGCAGATGCGCTCGACCCTGGTCGATCAGGGCCTCACCTCCAAGATCCTGCTGCTCAACCTGAAACGGGAATACGCCAACACGCAGGGCGAACTGGCGCGCCTGACCGGCCAGATCGCCACCGTGCAGGAGGAACTGGCGGAAATCGAAACGCGGCTGGTCGACATCGACGCCACCCTGCGCCAGGACGCGCTCCAGGAACTGGGCGAGGCGAGCGCCGAACTGGCCCAGGTCGAGAAGTCCCTGCAGCGCGCCGAGGACCGGGTGCGGCGCCTCGAGGTGGTGGCGCCGGCCCGCGGCTACGTGCAGGACCTCAAGGTCAACACGGTCGGCGCGGTGCTGCCGGCCGGCGGCGTGCTGATGGAGATCGTGCCGGTCGACGAAATCCTGCTGGTCGAGGCCAAGATCTCGACCCGCGACGTGGGCCATGTGAGCGTCGGCCAGCCGGTGGCCGTCAAGGTCACCTCCTACGACTTCGCCCGCTATGGCAGCATCGACGGGACCCTGCAGTCGGTTTCCGCGACCACCTTCATCGACGAACAGGACGGGCGCCCCTACTACAAGGCGACGGTCGAGCTCTCGCAGCCCTACGTGGGCAACACCCCCGGCCTGAACCCGGTCCTGCCCGGCATGACCGTCCAGGCCGACGTGGTGACCGGCCACAAGACCTTGCTTCAGTACCTCCTGAAACCAATCTATGTCTCGTTGCGTCAGGCGTTCCACGAGCGCTGAGCCCCGCCCGGGCGAAAGCGACCGGACCAAAACATAAAAATTTAAAGAAATTCGTTTCGTTTTGTAAACGATGTGCTATACTCTCATGGACCGCCGACCATCGATGCGACCGGGGACCTGCCGGAAAGGCGCGCTCGGGCGCCGACACGAATAGGAGTGTGCCATGGCCGAACAAGAAAAACCGAACGACGCCGAGGACCAGGAACTCGACAACGAGGACTCGTCGTCCGACGCCCGGAGCGACGAGGAGCTGCTGCTCGACGGACAGGGATTCCAGACCCTGGACGACGGCGAGGAACAGGATCTGAGCGTCGTCGGCGACGACGGCGGCGAGGACATGGCCGGGATGGGCAACGTCCAGTCGACCCCGCGCCGCACCCAGGACGCCATCGAGTCCGATTTGGCGCAGCAGGGCGAGACCCTGGCCGAACAGAGCGCGATCCGGTCGGCGCCGGTGCCCGGCTTGGGCGAACTGGACGACGTGGACTCGCCGGCCGCGTCGTTCCAGGGCGGGGCGGCCGGGGAGTCGGGCACGGCGCCGCTTCAGCAGGATACCGCGGTGTCCGAACCGCGCGCTCCGGTGACGCCGCCGGAAACCGAACCGGCCCGCGCCGAGGTGGACGGGGATCCCCCCGCCGCGCCGCTGGACGCCGCGCCCCAGGCGCTCGCCGCCGGGCCGAACGATGACGACATCCCGCCCGAGTTCCTGACGCCGCCGAAAGACGAGGAGCCGCCGGTCGACGCCGATTCGGTGGACGGCACGCCGACCGCCGGCGCCGAATCCGCCACCCTCGACGAAGCGGCCGGGAACACGGTCGAAGGCGCCCTGGAGGTGGACTTCGGTTCCGACGGCACCGGGGCGGTGCGCCTTGCCGACCCCTCCGCGCTGACCGATCTGGGCCTGACGTCGGACGGCGCGCCCCTGTCTTTCGCGCTGAGTGCCGATGGCCAGGTTCTGACCGCCACCGCCGACGACGGCCGCGACGTCTTCACCCTGGAGATCGCGCGGTCCGGGGACGCCTACGGCTACACCCTCACCCTGCTCGACAACCTCGATCACGCGCCGGGCGGCGCCGACAACCTCCAGGCGCTGCCGTTCACCCTCGAAGTGACCGATGCCGACGGCGACATCGCGACGGCCGACTTCCGGGTCGACGTGTGCGACGCCGTGCCGAGCGCGGTCGACGACGCCACGGCGTCGGTCGCCGAGGGCGGCAACGCGCTGGCCGGAAACGTGCTCGCCAACGACACCGCCGGGGCCGACGGCGCCGCCGTCGCCGCCATCGCCTACACCGACGGGTCCGGCGCCCTGCAGTCCGCCGTGGTCGATCCGGCGACCGGCGTGACGGTGGACACCCGGTACGGCCAGCTCACCGTGAACGCCGACGGCGGTTGGTCCTACGTCAGCGACGCCGCCGCCGATCATGCGGGCGGCGCCCCGCTGTCCGACGGCTTCACCTACACCCTGATCGATGGCGACGGCGACACCGCCACCGCGACCCAGGGCATCGCGGTGACCGACGCCGGGCCGCAGGCGGTGGACGATTCGGCGACCGCGGTCGAGGGCGGGACGCTCACC
>JANQGL010000316.1 GCA_028277325.1 Magnetospira sp. | reverse complement strand
AACGGGCGCGTTTCGAGCGGGCCACCCAGCAGGCCTTCGCCGACCCCCAGGCCAAGGCCCAGCTGGCGGTGCTGCGCCGCCGCGTCGAGGAGCGGGCGGCGGAGGCCGAACGGCTGGCCGGACAGCTTGCCCGCTGCACCGTGACGGCACCGCGCGGCGGCACCGTGGTGCTCGACAGCGCCTCGGAATGGATCGGCCGCCCGGTGGCGACCGGTGAACGGGTGCTCTCGGTGGCCGACCCGCGCGACACCGAGGTGGAGGCCTGGGTGTCGCCGGACGACGCCATTCCCCTGGACCCCGGCGCCCGGGTCACCCTGTTCCTGAACACCGATCCCCTGCACCCGGTGGCGGCCCGCCTGCGCAGCCTGGCCTATGCGGCGACCCTGCAGGCGGACGGCCTGCTCGCCCACCGGGCGCGGGCCGGGATCGATCCGGACGCGCCGGCCCCGCGGCTGGGGCTCAAGGGCACCGCGCGGCTGGACGGCGACCGGGTGCCGCTGGGCTATTGGCTGCTGCGCAAGCCGCTGGCGGTGGCGCGCCGCACCCTGGGGTTGTAGGGCCTGTCGACAATTCGGACGGCGCCGTGGTTGCGGCGAAAAGGACACGAGGCCGGGAGCGAGGACCTTTGGCGGGGACGGAATCGGACCGAGTCGCCGGTGGTTCTTGCCGGAGGGCGGGCGAACGTCTACAGCGGGTCGCCTTTCATCGGATCCACCAAGAGGCTCCGATTAAAGGCGTGAATCCGCTGTAAACCTTTGTCGACGCGCAGAGTCACGCGTTCAATTGGATCGCCGATGCGATTCCAATTGAACGCGATCTGCGCTAGAACGGCGACAGACGCGACTCCAGATTCCGGCGAGGGACCACGGCTCATGACGGTGAACGGCAGCGGCCACGTTCGGGCGGCCATTCTCGGCGCCAGCGGCTATACGGGCGCGGAGCTGCTGCGCCTGCTGGCCCGCCATCCGGACATCCAGATCTCGGCGCTCACCGCCGGCCGCAAGGCCGGGCAGTCCCTGGAGCGGGTGTTTCCCCATCTGGCGTCGCTCGAACTGCCGCACCTGGCGGGCCTCGACGAGGTCGACTGGGACCCGGTCGACGTGGTGTTCGGCTGCCTGCCGCACGGGTCGATGCACGATCTGGTGCGCCGCCTGCCGGCGCGCGTGAAGGTGGTCGACCTGTCGGCCGATTTCCGGCTGCGCGACCCGGCCGTCTATGCCCACTGGTACGGCCTCGAGCACAAGGCGGTCGACCTGCAGCCGCAGGCCGTCTACGGGATCCCGGAACTGTATCGCGACGCCATCGCCAGGGCGCGGCTGGTCGCCGGGCCCGGGTGCTACCCGACCTCGGTGCAGGTGCCGCTGGTGCCGCTGCTGGAGGCCGGCCTGATCTCGCCGGACGGAATCATCATCGACGCCAAGTCGGGGGTCAGCGGGGCCGGCCGGGCGGCCCGCGAGGAGATGCTGCACGGCGAGGTGTCGGAGGGCTTCCACGCCTACGGCATGGGCGGGCACCGCCACGAGCCGGAAATCGAGCAGGGCCTGTCGGACGCCGCCGGGCGGCCGGTGAAGGTCTGCTTCACGCCGCACCTGCTGCCCATGAACCGGGGCATCCTGTCGACCCTCTACGTGACCCTGGCCGAGGGGGTGACGGCCGACGACCTGCGCGAGGAACTGGGGCGACGGTTCGCCGACGAACCGTTCGTGCGGGTGGTGCCGCGCGAGGTGTCGCCGGCGACCCGCCACGTGCGCGGCTCCAATCACCTGCTGATCGGGGTCTGCGACGGCCGGTTCCCGGGCCAGGCGCGCCTGGTCGCGGTGATCGACAACCTGGTCAAGGGGGCGTCGGGACAGCTGGTGCAGTGCATGAACCTGATGCTGGGCCTGCCGGAGACCCGCGGCCTCGACCAACTGCCGCTGTTCCCCTGAAGGGGCGCCGGGCGCCGCCTGTCACGTACTGTTCGCGGAATTGTCACGCGTCCACAACGTTGGCC
The DNA here is from genome assembly GCA_028277325.1 of Magnetospira sp. Classification (GTDB taxonomy): domain Bacteria; phylum Pseudomonadota; class Alphaproteobacteria; order Rhodospirillales; family Magnetospiraceae; genus JANQGL01. The sequence goes on along the minus strand of JANQGL010000316.1, from coordinate 1,155 downwards.
TCCGAAACTCGTCTGGTTCGGGAGCGAGTCTCCCGACCATGCTGTTTTTCGGAGGGACCAACGAGATGCGTTTGTTGAACATTCGGGACGCGGCGACGGGCCTTGCCCTGGCCGGCGTCGTTCTCGCGGCCGATGCGGCCCCGGCCTTGGCCGCCGAGCCGGTGCAGGTGGGCCCGCGCCCGTTCTTCCTGGTCGACGACCTGCCGGACGGGCCGCTGAAATCCGCCCTCGCCGCCTGCAAGGGGCCGTTCCGCATGGCCGATTTCTCGATCGGCCACCGCGGCGCGGCGCTTCAGTTCCCGGAGCACTCCAAGGAATCGTATATCGCGGCAGCCCGCCTGGGGGCCGGCATCCTGGAATGCGACGTGACCTTCACCAAGGACCGGGAACTGGTCTGCCGGCACAGCCAGTGCGACCTGCACACCACCACCGACATCCTGGCCCGTCCGGACCTGGCCGCCAAATGCTCCGAGCCCTTCGTGCCGGCCGACCCGGCCGCCGGACGCAAGGCCTCGGCCCGCTGCTGCGCCTCGGACATCACCCTGGGCGAGTTCAAGACCCTGCGCGCCAAGATGGACTCCGCCGACCCCGCGGCGACGACCGTGGAAGGCTACATGGGCGGCGTGGCGCCCTGGCGGACCACCCTCTACGCCACCGCGGGCACCGTGATGACCCACGACGAGAGCATCGCCCTGTTCAAGTCGCTCGGCGCCAAGTTCACCCCGGAGCTGAAGTCGGCCAGCGTCGACATGCCCTACCAGGGGGACTACAGCCAGGCCGCCTATGCCCAGGCGATGGTCGACGCCTACAAGGCCGCCGGCGTCGATCCGAAGGACGTCTACCTGCAGTCCTTCAACCTCGACGACGTCCTCTACTGGATCGAACGCGAGCCGGCGTTCGGCGAACAGGCGGTATACCTGGACGGCCGGTACGATGACGAGGCCTTCGATCCCATGACCCCGGCCACCTGGTCGCCGTCGATGGATGAACTGGCGGCGCAGGGCGTCAGGATCATCGCGCCGCCGATGTGGGTCCTGGTCACCCGGGACGGCGACAGGATCGTCCCGTCGGCCTACGCCGAGGCGGCCAAGGCGGCCGGACTGAGGATCATCACCTGGACCCTGGAGCGATCCGGTCCGCTGGCCGGCGGCGGCG
>JANQGL010000276.1 GCA_028277325.1 Magnetospira sp. | reverse complement strand
GCGCAGCCAGGTATCGCGCTGGAACTCGCTTCCGCGGGTGCTCGACAGGGCGTGGTCATGGCGTCGCTGGCGCGTCCGCCCGACATCCTGGTCGACGCGCGCGGACATCTCATGGCGGCGCGTCTCGCCGACGGGACCGTCGCCCTGTCGAGCACCCGCGGAAGCGAGTTCCAGCGCGATACCTGGCTGCGCCGGGTCGGCGCCGAGAGGGCGGTGGCGTGGTCCCGATTCGCCGCCGCGGCCGGCCGGCCGTTTTCCTGCGACGACCTGGGATGCGTGCTGCGGCGCGACGGGAGGCTGATCGCCCTGGCCCGGGACGCGGCGGCCCTGGCCGACGATTGCCGGGCGGCGGACGTGGTCGTCAGCGCGGTGCCGGTGCGCGGATCCTGCCGGTCGGCGGTCCGCGTCGTCGACCGGTTCGATCTGTGGCGCAACGGCGCCCATGCGATCTGGCTGACTCCGGACGGCGGCCTGCGGGTCGACAGTGTGCGGGCGCATCGGGGCGACCGTCCCTGGGTCGCGGCGCCGGGGCGATAGGTCCCGGAAATCTACTAGTAGAAAACCGTGTCGGTTCAGTAACGGCGCAGCAGCCCGACCAGCCGTCCCTGGACGTGCACCTGGTCGGGTCCGTAGATGCGGGTCTCGTAGCGTTCGTTGGCCGGTTCGAGGGCAATCGAGTGGCCCTTGCGGCGCAGGCGCTTCAGGGTGACTTCCTGATCCTCCACCAGGGCGACCACGATGTCGCCGGTCTCCGCCGTCGTGCATTGCTGAATGATCACCGTGTCGCCGTCGAGGATGCCCGCCTCGACCATCGAGTCGCCGTCCACCTCCAGGGCGTAGTGTTCGCCGCGTCCCTGGGCCAGCAGGCCGGCCGGCACCTCGACCGCGCCGCCCGGGTCGCGCAACGCCTCGATCGGGGTTCCGGCGGCGATTCGCCCGTAGAGCGGCAGCCGCACGATGTCGTCGGAGGGACGGGCCGGCTCGGCGCCGAGGATCCGGAAGTCGGCCTGGATCACGTTGGGGGCGAAGGCGTCCCGAGTCTTGGCCGGGGCGGGGGGCAGGTCGCGGTCGCTGTTTTCCGGCACCCGCACCACTTCGAGCGCCCGCGCCCGGTGGGGCAGGCGGCGGATGAAGCCGCGTTCCTCGAGGCCGGTGATCAGGCGGTGGATGCCCGACTTGGAGGCGAGTCCGAGCGCCGCCTTCATCTCGTCGAACGACGGCGAGACGCCGGTCGCACGCAGGCGCTCGTCGATGAACACCAACAGTTCGTACTGCTTCTTGGTCAGCATGAGCGGCCTCGCGGTCGTCGTTCGGAACAAACGTTAAACACTTATTGCGTTCTACTTTAGTTCCTTGCGAGTCGTCAAGTCCCGCGCGCATCCGGCACGCGGGTTTTGCGCTTGCCGCCCGGACGCGGAATACTATGGCCATGATCCACCGGTGCCTGCTCTTTTCGGCTGTCCTGTCGATGCCCCTGGCGGTCGCCGCCTGCGGACCGTCGACCGAGCGCGGCGCCCTGGAGCGCAGGCACTGCCGTGCCGTGCTGGGGTTTCTCAACCGGGACCTGGGCCGGACCGAGATCGTCGACGAGGCGGCCTGGGACGGCGACGGCACCTACAACGTGACGCTGCGCTACGAGGTGGCGGTTCCGGACCCGGATCGTCGCGATTCGATCCGCCAGCGCGACACCCTGCAATGCCGCTACGCCCAGACGCCGAGCCGGCCCGGCATGATGGTCGAGGTCCTGGGTCTGCACCAGCGCGGCGTCGAGCTGGATGCCCGGCAGATCCGCATCGTCAACACGGCGCTGAAGGTGTTCCGGTGACGGGCCGCCTCACAGCAGGATGATCTCGACCCGGTCGCCGGCCCGCGCCGGCGGCGCGAAGGGCGGGCGCACGATCAGGCAGTCGGCGCGCGCGAAGTCGGCGAGCAGGGAACTGTCCTGCTTCTCGAACGGATTGGCGACGAAGGTGCCGTCCGGGTCGCGGTACAGATCGGCCCTGAGGTAGTTCTGGCGGCGGTCGTTCTCGGGGACGTCGCGGCCCAGCCGGCCGGCCGCGACGGCGCCGGCGCTCGGCGGCTGGCCGCGCATCTTCTGGAGGACCGGCTTGACGAACAGGACCGAGGTCACGCCGACCGAGACCGGGTTGCCGGGCAGGGCCAGCACCGGCAGCCGGCCGATCCGTCCGTAGACCATGGTGCGGCCGGGCCGCAGGGCCACCGAATCGACCATCGGCACGAATCCGGCGGTCTCCAGCGCCGCCCGCATGCCGTGCGTGCCGCCGCCCGGGATGACCAGCAGGTCGGCCGCCTCGGCGGCCTTCAGGCGGCTGGTCAGGTCGCCGGCCCCGAGCGCCACCAGGGTGCCCACCTGCGACAGCACCAGGGCCGCCAGGCCGGCCAGGTTGGCCGCCGCGAAATGGCTCGACCCGGGCTTGGCGGCGGCGGCCGATGCCGGTTCGGTGGCCGACAGCAGGGCCACCCGGGGCCGCCGCGTCACCCGCACCTCGTCGACCCCCATGGCGGCCAGCAGGGCGATGTCGCGCGGCGCCAGGAG
>JANQGL010000246.1 GCA_028277325.1 Magnetospira sp. | reverse complement strand
CGGCCGGACCGGCGGTATCCTTGAAGGGATCGCCCACCGTGTCGCCGGTCACCGCCGCCTTGTGGGCGTCGGAGCCCTTGCCGCCGTGGTTGCCGTCCTCGATGACCTCGGGCGGCGGCGCCTGGGACAACGCCAAGAAGTACATCGAGGACGGCAACCACGGCGGCAAGGGCTCCGACGCCCACAAGGCGGCGGTGACCGGCGACACGGTGGGCGATCCCTACAAGGATACCGCCGGTCCGGCCGTGAACCCGATGATCAAGATCACCAACATCGTCGCCATCCTGCTGCTGGCCCTGCTGGCCGGCCATTGAGGCGACCACCAACCAAGCCAGGTGAAGGGCTCCGGCGGATACCGCCGGGGCCCTTTGCCCGTCGCGCGGGGGCGGTTGGCGCCGGGGCGCGGCGAGGACGGTCTATTTCTTGCCGGTAAACCGCCCGATATTGCCGAACAGCTGCTCGATGAAGGTCAGCTCGTGACCCGAGGTGGGGGTTTCGCGGTCCACGATCCGGACCTGATTGCCGTCGTCCAGACCCAGTTGCTCGATCGACGTGACGACGCCGCGGTCGTTGAAGTGGACGGCGATCACCCGGCGCTCGGCGACCTCGGGGGCCCAGAACGCGGTGGTCTCGGTGCGCTTGCTGATGTAGTACCAGGTCTCGCCGCCGAAGCCGGAGGTGCTGGACGGCGAGCCCAGGAGATCCGCCACGTCTTCCCGGGTATACTCGTCGAGCCGGACCTCCGAAAGCGCCTCCGGATCGGGCAGGTTGCCCCGGGTATCGATTCGCGGCGCGCAGGCGCCCGTCCACAGGCCGGCGGCGACCGCCCCGGCCATCAGGGCGGCGGTCGCTGCGGGCCTGGCGGGGCGGCGGTCAACGGACATCTTGACGCTGTCTTCCTGAGGCGGCAAACCAACACGGATACATCGCACCGCTTTCCGAACCTTGTCAACGTCAGGCGGACCCATGGGCCTATTCAGACTGTTCCGGAAAAATCCCCACGCGGCGGCCGCGCAGGCGCTTTACGGCAGCCTCGTCGCGCAGGCCCGCCGGCCGGTGTTCTATCGATCGTTCGGGGTCGCGGACACCGCCGACGGCCGGTTCGACATGATCGCCCTGCACGCCTTCCTGGTGATGCGGCGGCTGGGAGCGGCGGAGGACCGGACGGCGTCCGACCTGTCGCAGGCGCTGTTCGACGCGATGTTCGTCGACGTCGACTACAACCTGCGCGAAATGGGGGTCAGCGACATCCGCATCGGCAGCAACGTCAAGGCGGTGGCCCGGGCGTTCTACGGCCGCATCGAGGCCTACGACTCCGGCCTCAAGGCGTCCGAGGACGACCTGCTGCACGCCGCCCTGGCCCGCAATCTCTACCGCAAGACGGACCCCGGCGAGGCCCGGATCGCGGCCATGGCGGCCTATGCGCGGGCCCAGGCGGCGTTCCTGGAGGCGCAGCCGCTGGACGAGATCCTGTCGGGACGGGTCTCGTTCGCGGCGCCGGTGGCGCCCGAGGCGGCGTCGTGACGGCCCCCGCGCCGCCGGCCGAGTTCCCGTACCCGGTGGTCGTCGACGATTTGCCGGGCGGCGAAACGCGCCTGACGCTATGCGCCACGGAGGCGCAATGCGCCGCCCTTGCGGGCCGTTTCGGCGTCCTGGGAATTGGTCCCCTGGAGGCCGATCTGCGCCTGACGCCGCTGGCCGGGGCGGCGGGGCTCGTGGTGCGCGGCCGGGTCGGCGGCCGCGTCCGCCAGGCCTGCGTGGTCTCCCTCGATCCCGTGGACACCGAGATCGACGCCGGGTTCGAGGTTCGGTATCGCCGCGATGCCGGGGACGGTTCGATCCCCGACGGCGAGCTGGACCTGGATCCGGAGGACGACGCGGAACCGCTGATCGACGGCGTGGTGGACCTTGGGGAACTGGCGGCCGAGCAGTTCGCGCTGGAGATTCCGGCCTATCCCAGGGCGCCGGGCGTCGCGTTCGGCGGCTACGCGACGGAGGACCGCGGCGAAGGCCCGGCAAGCGTCCCCGCGGGTCCGTTCTCGGCGCTGGCAAAGCTGCGCGAAAACCGTTAAACAGTGGGCAGTTTGCCGGGGCTCGCAGGGCGGGCTTGCCCCACGGGGTGATTTTGTATAAACAAGGCCCCCGCCGGGCGGCTTCCACGATGAAAGACGAACGAAATGGCTGTTCCCAAGAAAAAGGTCACCCAGTCGCGGCGCAACATGCGCCGCGCCCACGATGCACTGAAACCGGCTTCCTACGAGGAATGCCCCAACTGCGGCGAACTGAAGCGTCCGCACCATGTTTGCGAGTCGTGCGGCCACTACAATGGCCGCGAGGTTTTGGAAACCGACGCGGCGTAACGAGGTCGGCCGGCGCGGCCGGCGGGGGAACGACGCTTGAACGCAAAGAAGACGCTGTCCATCGATGCCATGGGGGGCGACAAGGCGCCCGAAATGGTCATCGAGGGGATGGACCTTGCCTTGAAACGGGTTCCGGATGCCCGGTTCCTGCTGTTCGGTGAGGAAGGGCGGCTGCACGAGTTGTTGCGGAAGTATCCGAAGGCGCGCGTGGCGACCGAGGTCCGGCACGCCGCCGAGGTCATCACCAACCGGTGCAAGCCCTCGGTGGCGGTGCGCAGCGGTCGCGAGTCGAGCATGTGGAAGGCGATCGCGGCGGTGAAGGCGGGCGAGGCGGAAAGCGTCGTCTCGGCCGGCAACACGGGCGCCCTGATGGCGATGTCGGTGCTGCAGCTGCGGACCCTGTCGGGGATCGACCGTCCGGCGATCGCCACCTATTTCCCGACCCAGCGCGGTCGCACCGTGATGCTGGACCTGGGCGCCAACGTGGTCTGCGGGGCCGAGAACCTGGTGCAGTTCGCGGTCATGGGAGAGGTGTTCGCGCGCCAGGTGCTGGACCTGGAGCAGCCGTCGGTGGGCATCCTCAACGTGGGGGTGGAGGACCTGAAAGGGCACGACGATGTCAAGCAGGCCAGCCTGATGCTGCAGAACGCCAACCTGCCGATCAAGTTCCACGGCTTCGTCGAGGGGGACGACATCGGGCGCGGCACCGTCGATGTGGTGGTGACCGACGGGTTCACCGGCAACGTGGCCCTGAAAACCGCCGAGGGCACCGCCCGCCTGTTCGGCTATTTCCTGCGCGAGGCCCTGCAGGGGTCGCTGCTGGCCAAGACCGGCGCCCTGCTGGCGATGCCGGCGCTGCGCAAGTTCAAGCAGAAGGTGGACCCGCGCCGCTACAACGGGGCCATGTTCGTGGGCTTGAACGGGATTTGCGTGAAAAGCCACGGCGGCACCGACGCGATCGGGTTCTGCAATGCCATCCGGGCCGCCGAGCGGATGGTGCGGCATGGATTCAACGACCGCATCACGCGCGACCTGGAACGCCTGATGTCGGCCCAGGGAGGCAGCCGCCCGACCGTCAACGGCGTCGTCGCCCCCCTGTCGGCGATCGGATCGGAGTCGGCCCACCCATGACCCATTCCGTGACCCCCTTCACGTCCCGGATCGTCGGTTGCGGGTCGTACTTGCCGGCGCGCGCGGTCTCCAACGAGGAACTGGCGCGGACCGTCGACACCAGCGACGACTGGATCGTCGAGCGCTCGGGCATCCGGCAGCGGTATTTCGCGGCCGAGGGGGAACTGACCTCCGACCTCGCGGTCGCGGCGGCACGGCGCGCCCTCGACATGGCCGGCGTCGCGGCCGACGAGGTGGATCTGGTGGTCGTCGCGACGGCGACACCGGACAACACCTTTCCGGCCACCGCGACCAAGGTGCAGGCGAAACTCGGGATCACCCAGGGCGCCGCGTTCGACGTGCAGGCGGTGTGCACGGGGTTCATCTATGCCCTGGCGGTGGCCGACAGCTTCCTGCGCGTCGGGCAGCATCGCTGCGCCCTGGTGATCGGGGCCGAGACCTTCTCGCGCATTCTCGACTGGACCGACCGCGGCACCTGCGTGCTGTTCGGCGACGGCGCCGGCGCCGTCGTCCTGCGCGCCGAGCCGAGCCGGCCGGGCGCGCCCGGGCTTCTCGGATCGCGTCTGCGCGCCGACGGACGGCATTACGATCTGCTGTACGTGGACGGCGGTCCGTCGTCGACCGGGACGGCGGGCGCCCTGCGCATGCAGGGGCGGGAGGTGTTCCGGCACGCGGTCGCCAATCTCGCCTCGGTGGTCGTCGAGATCCTGGCCGAGCAGGGGTTCGCGGTGGCCGACCTGGATTGGCTGGTGCCGCATCAGGCCAACCTGAGAATCCTCGCCGGCACCGCGAAAAAGCTGGGGCTCGCGCCGGAGAAAGTGGTGGTGACCGTGGACCGGCACGCCAACACCTCCGCCGCGTCGGTGCCGCTGGCCCTGGACACGGCGGTGCGCGACGGCCGCATCCGGCCCGGCCAGCTGATCCTCCTGGAGGGCATGGGCGGCGGCCTGACCTGGGGCGGCTGCCTGGCCCGGTGGTAGACGGGACGCACCTTTCCGGAACCTGAAAGGGTGTTCCCATCCCTTTGATATTGACGCATTTCCCGACCCTTGATAGGCTTTTTTGAAAATTGTCCACCAGCGAGGCGTTTTCGATGGCGGGGAAGACGATCACGCGTGCTCAATTGAGCGAGGCGGTCTACCAGGAGGTGGGGCTGTCGCGCAACGAATCGGCGATGCTCCTGGAGTCCGTGCTCAACGAGATCACGGAAGCCCTGGGTCGCGACGAAACCGTTAAGGTCTCCTCGTTCGGGAGCTTTTCGGTGCGCGAGAAAGGACAGCGGGTGGGACGCAACCCGAAAACCGGCGAGGAGGTGCCCATCCTGCCGCGCAAGGTCCTGGTGTTTCGGCCGTCGCAAGTCCTCAAGGGCCGGATCAACGAGCGTCGGGCCTGACGGTCGGCGCCCCGATGGAGCCCCTGCCCACCGTTCCCCCGGACAGCGAGCGCCTCGTCGGCAAGTCCGCCGGCGCCTTCCGCACGATCCGGGAGGTGGCCGATGACCTCGACCTGCCGCAGCACGTGCTGCGGTTCTGGGAAACC